>CAZHGG010000312.1:4948-6932 GCA_964531755.1 uncultured Polyangiaceae bacterium | reverse complement strand
AGCGATCGATCGCCACCACCCGGTCGAACGAGGGCGCGAGCACGTCGAGCAGCCCGCCGTCGCCGGTGCCCGCGTCGACCGCGAGGCCGCGCGCGGGGAGCAGCGTGGAGAGCGTGGCCACGTACGCGAGCACCGTCTCGTCGACGCCGTCGACGCGCTCGCGCTCCCGCGGGCGCGAGAAGAACTCGCGGGCCGACGCCTCGCGCTCGCGCACCACGCCGGCGACCCGAGCGAGGCTCCCGTCGGCGCGGACGAGCGCCCGGCCGCTCTCGAGGGCGTCGCCCACCACCGCGTCGGCCAGGGCGTTGCCCGAGACCCGCACGAACGCGCGGGTGCCCTCGCGCCGTACGGTGAGCAGGCCGAGCCCTTTCAGCGTGGCCGCGTGCCGAGAGACGTTCGGCTGGCTCTCGCCGAGCAGCTCCGCGAGCTCGCCGATGCCGAGCTCTTCCTCGGCGGCGAGCGCGAGCAGGCGCAGGCGCGCGGGCTCCGACAGCACCCGATAGAGCTCCCACCGCTGGGAGCCCCCGAGGGTGGCGGGGCTGAGCTCGATCGACATGAGGGAGTCTATATTCCACGATACGCATGGATGCAAGTTGAGCCGTACGATCTCGCGGAGGCTTCGTGCGCCTTGAGAGTTGCCGACAAAACGCTATAAGCCGGCCCAATGTCCCGCCCCGCGAGCGCCGAGACGGGCCCCGTCGCGGGCTCCGATGACCGCCTCCCCCCGGAGGCCGCGGTGAGCGACACGCCCGCGGACCCCGCGGCCGCCTATGCCCGGGCCCGCGGCCGCTGGCTGACGCTCCGGCGCAGCGTCGTCCTCCGCCGGTGGACGGCCCGCGCGCTGTTGGTCGTGCCCACGCTCCTCATCGTGGCGACCGACCTCGCGCGGAGGCACGAGCGCATCACGCACTTCGACTCGCGCGAGAAGGTGTTCTACCTGCTCAGCGTGCTCGCCAGCTTCTGGATCTGGGGAGGGCTCCTCGCCGCGGCCGCGCGGCACCGGGGCTACTCGCGTTACCCCGCGCGGGTGCTCGTGTTCGCGGCAGGCGTGCTGGCCTTCGGCGCGCAGCTCTACACGTTCGACCGCTACATGGCGTACATGAACCACCGCGCCGTGCTGGTGGGCACCCAGATGATGCCGAGCATCGGCCAACAGCTCTGGTTCGACCGGGTCACGTTCGCGAAGGCGCTGCTGCCGCCGGTGCTGCTCGCGCTCGCCCTGCCGCTGCTCGCGCGAAAGCTCGCGCCCACCTCGAAAGGGAACGGCCGCGCGTCGCTCGACTTCGCGTGCGTGGCCCTGCTCGTGGTGCTCTTCGTGGATCCCGAGCGCGGGGGCGAGCAGGGCGCCACGCCGGACACCCTCTACGTCTCCGCGATGGGGCAGCTCGCGCGCGCGCGGTGGGACCACAACGAGACCGTGGATCGCGTGCACCCAGGGCCGCGCTCGCCCCTGCCCGTCCCCGCGCTCGTGGCGGCGCCGAGCGCGCGGCGCAACGTGATGTTCATCGTCACCGAGTCGGTGCGCTCGCACAGCACGTGTGTAGAATACACGCAAGACTGCAAGTTCACGCCGTTCTCCAACGAGGCGGTGCCCGAGCGCCTCCCCTTCCTGCAGATGCGCGCGCTCGACTCGACCACGGCCATCTCGCTCGGCATCATGTGGACCGGCCTCTCCCCCGCCGAGTCCCGCGCCGACCTGCACGCCGCGCCGCTCCTCTGGGAGTACCTCCACGCGGCGAAGCTCGCGGGCACCTACTTCACCTCCCAGAACCTGCTCTTCGGGAACTCGGGCACGTGGCTCGAGGGCGTGCCCATCGCGCGCCGCGTGAGCGCGACCGAGATCGACCCGAACGCCACCTACGAGACCGGCGCGGACGACGGCATCCTCGTCGACTACGTGGCGACCCACCTCGACGGCCTGCCGGAGCCGCGGGTCGACGTGGTGCACCTGTCGAACACGCACTTCCCGTACAAGGTCGATCCC
>CAZHGG010000312.1:0-4938 GCA_964531755.1 uncultured Polyangiaceae bacterium | reverse complement strand
CTTCCAGCCGCCGGAGGAGGCCACCGGACCGGGCTCCGAGAAGGAGATCCTGAACCGCTACCAGGACTCGATCTACCTCCAGGATATGGCCGTGGGCCGCTTCCTGAAGGCCTTCAAGAAGCGCCCGGAGGCGGCGCACACCGTCATCATCTACGTCTCGGACCACGGCGAGCAGATGCGCGAGAAGGGCGCCGTGGGGCACACCGGCACGCTCTACGATCCGGAGATCCGCATCCCCTTCTGGATCGACGCCCCCGAAGGCACGCTCACGGCGGCGGAGCGGGAGAGCCTCGTACGGCTGCGCACCGCCCCGCTCCTCTCGATCGACATCTTGCCCACGCTGCTCGACCTGATGGGCGTCTGGGACGCGCAGGGCCTCGCCCCGTTCCGCGCGCGAATGCCCGGCGCGAGCCTGCTCCGCGGCGGGACGCCCACGAACACGCCCACGGTGCTCACGAACTGCACGGAGCTGTGGGCGTGCGCGTTCAAGAACTGGGGCGCGATGCGGGGCACGCGCAAGCTCATCGCGAACCAGGCCGATCACGCGTGGCTGTGCTTCGACGTCGCGACGGATCCGACCGAGAGCCATGACCTGGGCGTCGAGGCGTGCCGCGACCTCGTCCCGCTCGCCGAGGGGAAGGGCAAGGGCCGGCCGTTCTAGTGGGCCGAACAGCAACTGGCCACGCGCGGGTCCTCAGCGCAGGGAGAGGACCCCGGCGATCCTGAGGCCCTCGATCACCTCGGCCACGTCGGCCGCGCCGCCCCCAGAGACCTCCGTGATCGCCGCGAGGGTGGCCGTTCCGTCGACGAGCGAGACGATGAAGCTCTCGTCTTCGTCGAGCATCGCGTCCCGAAGGCGCTCGCCGGTGAGGATGACCGAGGGGACTCGCTGCAGCGCGAAAGGATCCTCGAGGAGGCCACCCGGCCCCAAGGGCGGGAGCGGCGCCGGTGGCGCGGGCTCGGGCTCGGGTGGCTCGAGAGCCGCGCGCACCCGGGCCTCCTCCGCGAGCGGGGTCACCGCGACGATGGGCGCCTCGTCCGCGGCGTGGGCGCTCGGTGGCGGGAGCGGGGCTCGAGGGGGATAGGACGGCGTCCCGTACGCGGGCGTCCGGTAGACCATGAGCGCCGGCGGGGGCGCGTGCGCAGGCGGCGCGACCTCGTGCGACGCGGTGGAGAGGCCGTGCTCTCTTGGGCGCGACGCCGGGGCGAGCTCCCTCGGCGGGTCGTGCCGGTCGGACGACGGCGCGAGCGGTTCGGTGCTCGCGAGCGAGTCGGCGCTCGCGTAGGCCGCCACGAGGGCGCTCCTCATGGCGTCGATCGTGGGCCACCGAGCCTCTCGCCTGAACTGAAGCGCGCGGTCGATCACCACCGCGAGGTCGCCGGGGAGCGCCGGAAGCGCGCTCGAGATCGGCCGCGCGGCCGTGGTCGCTGCGGCGATGACCTTGTTCTGGACGCCTTCCACCGGGTGAACGTCCTCCCCCGAGAGGAGTGTGAAGAGGATCGCGCCGACGGCGAAGACGTCGGTCCGGGCGTCGACTTCCCCGCGCTTGCCCGCGGCCTGCTCCGGCGCCATGAACGCCGGCGTCCCGAGGACCACTCCCTCGACGCTCAGCCTCCGCCGCGCGCTCGTCTGCGCGACCTTCGCGACGCCAAAATCGAGCACGCGGATCTCGTTCTGGTGGGTGAGGAACACGTTCGACGGCTTGAGGTCGCCGTGGACGACGCCGGCGGCGTGTACTGCCGAGAGCACCCCGAGGACTCCGATCATGAGGCTGATGACCGCGTCGGGATCCAGACGGAGCCCGGCGGCGCGCCAGCGCTCCTCGAGGGTCTCGCCGCGAAGCATCTCCATGGCCAGGTAGGGGCAGCTGTCCTCCGTCATCCCGTCGTCGAAGATCCGGAGGATCCCGGGGTGAGGGACGAGGTTGGCGATGTAGCCCTCGCTCAAGAACCGCTCGACGAGGTGATCGTCGTGGGCGAGGTCGGCCCGAAGGATCTTGAGGGCAGCGCGCGAGCCGTTGCGGTGGGTGACGGCGTAGACGGTCGCCATGGATCCCGTGCCGAGGACCGCGTCGAGCTTCCACCGGTCCCCGACGATCGTACCGATGCGTCGATCTACGATTGCCATCGCGAGATCCGGGCACCCTACCACGCCGTCAGCGTGGCCGAGCTTGCGCGGCGTCCAGGCGAACGGGCCGCTCCTACGGGGGGCGCGCTCCCGAGCGGCCTCGTTCATCAACTTGCCTTACCAAGAGGCGCGGGTCACGCGGCGGCGGGGCGGAGCATCCCGTCGACCACCGCGCGGACGAGGCCCCGGAAGGCGCGCTCGTCGAAGTTCGCGCCGCACGTGAGCCAGTCCGCGTGCCCGCCGTCGCGCGGCTCGCCTCGGAAGTGCCCGAGCACGTCGAGGTGGTCCGCCGCGCCCGCCCAGACGAGCTCGCCCCAGATTTGCGAGAGCACGGGGACCACGCCGTCGTTGCTGCGCGCGCCCGGGAGCCTACCGAGGGCGCTCACGAGCGCGCGCTCGGCCTCGAGGGTGAGCGCCGGCGCGGCGCACGGGTAGCGCTCGTCGAATCGCGCCGTGAGCCCGTACAGGGTGGTGAAGAGCCCGTGCGAGACGAGGCGCCACGGCGACAGGAGGTGCCTGGCGACGCCGAACGCCTCGGGCGCCGGCGCCGCCGCGACCGCGCACTGGTAGCGCACGCCGGGCCGGTCCTCGACGCCCGCCTGGAAGAGGTCCATCGCCTCGGGCGTGAGCTGGATCACAGCGCCTTGGTCGGCCTTGATGGCGTCGAGGTACTCGCGCACTTCCCGGCTCTTGGCGGGCTCGAGCACGCCGAGGAGGCGCTCGGTGAGCCGCCCGAGCACCCGCACCTCCACGCCAACCGTCTGGTCGACGCGCCCCACCGCGAGCACCAACGCGCTCGCCAGGGCGAGCGGCGGCGCCGAGAGCGTGAGCGCGACGAACGTGAAGGCGCTCACCGCGTAGAGCATCTGCTGGCCGCTCTTCGTGGCGAAGAAGCTCGCGAGCGGCGTGCCGTAGTGCGGCGTGCTCAACGTCGTCACCGAGCGGAGCGCGGAGAGCCACCCTCGCGCCCGCGGGTCGACGAGCAGGCTCGCGGTCGGGGAGGCGGCGAGCCGGGCGTCGAGCCCGCCGGTGGAGTGGCCGACCAGGTGGATCGCGTCTCCCGGCTGCGCCGTCTCGGCGACGACCTCGGTGAGGCGGGCCGCGCGGCGGCGGATGGAGGCCGTCGGCGGGACGTCCACGACGTGCACGGAGGCCTCGTGCCCGAGCTCCGAGAAGCGAGCCCGCAGCGCCTCGCCCAGGTGCGCGAAGTACCCGAACGCGCCGAGCTGGGCGAAGCCGAACATGCCAGGCGAGAGGTACGCGCGGTGGAGCATCGGCTCCTACGGTACCAAACTCGCCGACCCCGACGGGCCCGCCCGACAAAAAGGTGCCCGGCCCGCCTCGCCTGTGCGTCGCGGCGCGTCACTTCTTGTGACACGCGGATTCGTGATTGATTTTCAATGGTTACCGGAAGAGGTGTTCCAGGCACACTGGAAGTCCATGTGCCGTGCTCTCCCACCTATGTGAGGCGCTCGGTCGTTTTTGGGTTCCGCGAGGCGCCATCGCCCTGTACACCCTAGCCGGTCGCGAAAATTGTTTCGCGGTGTAGGGCTCCCGGGTCATACCGGGCGCCACTCCCCAGCCGTCCAGGAGGTCGTCGTTGAGCCTTTCCCTGAACGCCCTGCGAGGGCCCTCCGATTCCCGCCGGCGCCACTCTGCCCGGGCCGCTGTGCCCCTGGTGGTCGCCGCGGCAGCCCTCGCGCTCGTCGCGGGCTGCGCGAAGTCGGCCCCGGGGTCGGCCGGTGAGCACCCCTCGGCGTTCACGCAGAGCGCGATCCACAGGTCCCTCGGCAGCTCGCAGTCGGCCCTGAACGCGCGCATCGCCTCGCCGTCGGAGGCGATCAAGCTCGGCGTAGCGCCGTCGCGGGCCCCGCTCCCCGCGCTCCTCGCCGGGGAGAGCGCCCAAGAGAGCGGCGGCTGCCCCGCCGGCATGGCGAGCGTGAACGGCCGCTTCTGCGTCGACCGCTACGAGGGCTCCATCGTCGAGGTGACGGCCACGGGCGAGACCCGGCCTCATCCGTACTACCTCGGCGTCGAGGGCCTGCAGGTCCGCGCGCTCAGCGTGCCGGGCGTGAAGCCCCAGGGTCACATCAGCGCGCGCCAGGCGGCCGACGCGTGCAAGGCGTCGGGCAAGCGCCTCTGCAAGCCGCAAGAGTGGCGGACGGCCTGCATGGGCCCGGAGAAGTCCACCTGGGGCTACGGCGCTCAGAAGGAAGACCACCGCTGCAACGATCACGGGCGCAGCCCGATCGGTGTGGTGTTCCCGCACGCGGGGCGCCCCAACTGGGGCTGGAACCAGCTCAACGACGAGAAGCTGAACCAGGTCGAGGGCACGCTCGCCGAGACCGGGGCACACCCCGGGTGCACCAACGGCTACGGCGTGTTCGACATGGTCGGCAACCTGCACGAGTGGGTGGACGACCCGGCCGGCACGTTCCAGGGCGGCTACTACCAGGACACGCACATCAACGGCGACGGCTGCGGCTACCGCACCACGGCCCACAACGCCGTCTACCACGACTACTCGACCGGCTTCCGCTGCTGCGCCGATCCGACGCCCTGAGGGCGCCGGAGGCCACACGATCGCTCGACGGGGCCCCCTCATTCTGAGATAAGCCCGGCTCATGGGTGACGCTCGGAGGCGCCTCGGCGGGGCTGCGTGGCTGTGCGGGATCGCGTGCGCCGTCGCCGCGGGTGCGTGCTCGAAGAGCCACGAGCCTGGCGCGCGCCCGACCGAGCCTCGCTCCGCGTCGCCCGAGGCCGCGTCCCCGCCCGGCGCGCCGCCGGACGCCTCGCCCGACACCCCTGCC
>CAZHGG010000311.1:0-6933 GCA_964531755.1 uncultured Polyangiaceae bacterium | reverse complement strand
GCGAGGGCCCCCGACGCGGGCCCCGCGCCCGCGATCGCCACCTTCGGCCGCTGGGACACGCGCGACGCCGCCGGTCCTCGCGCGGCGTGGCCGGGCAGCAAGCTCCGCTTCCGCTTCCGGGGCGCCGAGGCGGCGGTGACGCTCGACGAGCTGCCTGGCGCGGGTGGCCCGAGCGAGTGGGACGTCGCGCTGGACGGTGCGTGGCGGAGCGAGCCGCTCGTGCTCACGCCAGGGCGCGCCACCTACCCGCTGGCGGAGGGCCTCCCGGTCGCGGAGCACTCCGTCGAGCTCTACCGGCGCACCGAGGCCGTCGGCGGGCGCACGCAGCTGGTCGGCGTGAGCCTCGGCGCGGGCGCGCTGCTGCCTCCCCCCGCGCCGCGCAGGCGCGTGTTCGAGTTCCTCGGCGACTCGCTCACGAACGGCTACGGCATCGCGGGCCCCGGCCCGCAGTGCCCGTACTCGGCCGCGACGCAGAACTTCCACACGACGTTCGCGGCGCAGGTCGCGAGCGCCCTCGACGCCGACGAGGTGGGCGTGGCCTACCAGGGCAAGGGCCTCACGAAGAACTACCAGCGCTCGAACGCGCTGCTGTTCCCCGAGCTCTACGGCCGCGCGCTGCCCGACGACGCGCTCAGCGCGTGGGCGCCCGCGCGCCTCGTGCCCGACGCCATCTTCGTGATGGTGGGCGCGAACGACTTCCTCCAGGAGCGCGCGCAGGTCTTCGACCCGCCGGATCTCGCGGCGTTCGAGGCGGCCTACGAGGCGCTCCTCGCGCGGGCGCGCGCGAACGCGCCGCAGGCCCACATCTTCGCGCTCGTCGGCCCCACGCAGACCGACGCGACGCCCGCGCGCTACGGCGCCCGCACCGACCAGACCGCCGCGGTCACGACGGCGGTGGAGGCCCGCCAGCGCGCCGGCGACGCGCGCGTGCACTACGTCGCGCTCGAGCCCGAGCCCACCAGCGAGCTCGCCGGGTGCGACTACCACCCCAGCCAGGCCGTGCACGACCGCGCGGCCGCCGAGCTCATCCCGGCCGTCAAGGCGCTCGCCGGCTACTAGCTCGCTCGCTAGCTAGCCTCAGCGGCCGCGGTAGGGGCCCGCCTCGCGCCGCGCGAGGGCCATGGCGACCGTGTGCGCGAGGACGTCGACCGCGCTCGCCGACGACGCCGTGGTGGCGCCCGGCCCGCTCACGCCCGTGCCCGCGAGCGACGCCTTCTCGCGCACGCCCACGCGGAGCGCCACGAGCCGCGTGTCGTACGCGGCGTCGGGCGCGCGCTCGCGGAGCAGGGCGATGACTCGCTCGAAGTTCTCGGCCTGCGTGGGCCTCACGTCCGCGCCGAGCCCGGCGTACCGCGCGCGGGTGGCCCCGAAGAGCACGGGCTTTCCGACGCGCCGGAAGAGGTAGAGCACCGCCTCGCGATCGTCGGTGCTCTTCTTGGTCTCCTTCGTGACGGTCTTCGTGAGCATGAGACCGCCGGAGAGCGCGAGCCGGCCGAGGCTGACCGAGGTCTGCTTCGTGGTGGTGGTCGACTCGGTGCGGGTCTGGTGGACCGCGCGCACGAGGGCGACGAGGTCGGGGAACTCGACGCGCTCGTCGGGCCGGCCGTGGCACGCGCACACGAGCGCGCCGGGCTCGAGGGTGAACGACCGCACCGTGGGCATGACGTCGCTCGCCACCACCGCGGCCGCGTCGAACGCGACCGCGTCGTGGCCTCGCTCGCGGAGGCGACCGAGCAGCCACGCCGCGCGCTCGCGCTCGGCCGTGCGGAGGAGGATCGACGGCGTGCCGCTCCGCAGGAGCTGCCCCGCGTCGTACGCCGCGACGCCCAGATCCGCGGCGAGCGCCTGGACCTCCGCCTCCACCGTGCGCGCGAGCGCGAGGAGCGCGACGACGAACATCCAGCGAGCGTAGCAAACCCGCGGTGCGGCGCGACCGACTCGTCTCGCGACCCGGCGGTGCTCAGCCGCCTGGGAGCAGGCGGCCGACCGCGGCGAGCGCGCCCGCGCCGCCCCTCAGCGCGAGCGCGCGGCGCCGATGCGGGCGAGGCCCCCGAGGGAGCTCGGGCGCCGGGCGACGGCGTTCATCGCGCCGCCAGGCCGCCTGCGCGGCGGCGTGTGCGCCGCTGCACAGGGCGCCCTCGACGTAGCCTGGGAAGCTCGTGCTGTACTCGGCCGCGGCGAAGAAGAGGCGCTCGTGAGGCGCCTCGGGGCGCCCGAAGGCCGCGCCGACCCGCGAGAGGACACCTGGGGCGAAGACCGTGTTCGGGCCGCCGCCGACGGTCTCGACGTCACGCCAGTCCCACACCTCGAGGCGTCGAGGGCTCGCGGCGCGGGGGTCCCCCGTGACGTCCACGAGCGCCTCGCGGATCGCCGCCTTGCGCGCCTCGTCCGACGGGCCCGCCGCGTCGAGGAGCTGATCGGACACGAAGAGCGACAGCGAGGGCGGGCCGCCGGGGGCGGTCGTGTCGAGGCCCCACTCGATGCGCCGCGCACCGGGCCCGGCGGTGTAGCCCATGAAGGGGCGCGCCGGATCGTCGCGCCAGAACGGCGCGTCGTACACGGCGCAGACCTTGGCCGAGTGCCCTGGCCGCTGCGCGTGAAGGAGCCGCCTCGCCGCGGACACGTCGGGCGAGTAGCGGATCCTCCCCGCGACGCTCGGGGTGGTGGCGATCACGCACGTCGCTGCCTCGAACGAGCGCCCGTCCAGCAGCTCGAGCGACACGCCGTCGGCGCGGTGCTCGACGTGGCGGACGTGGGCGTCGGTCAGGAGCTCGGCCCCGCGCGAGCGCACCTCGGCGGCGTAGCGGAGGAGCAGCCCGCCGAGCCCGCACCGCACCGAGTGCTCCTGGGGCCCGCCCGTGAAGTCGTTCGCCGTGAGCAGGAAGCCGCCGTTCGCGCGGTTGTACCAGAGCCAGTAGAGCAGCGAGAGCTGGTGGGCGTGCACCGAAAGGATGTCGAGGACGCCGAGGCCCCACATCTCCTGGATCCAGCGGGGGCCCTCCTGACGCCGGATGAACTCGGTGACCGTGACCGCGTCGAGCTCGGCCGCGCCCGCGGTCGACCAGGGCGCCTCGACGTTGACCTGGAGCTCGTGCGAGATGTAGCGGCCGAGCGAGGCGAACATCGCGGCGCGCTCGCGCAGGGGGATCGTGCGCGAGAGACCCTGGATGTCGAGGAAGCTCGTGCTCTTCCGCGTCTCCCTCCAGGTGCCGTCGAGGAACGTGCGGAACGCGGGATCGGGGTCGTAGATCGAGGGGTGCGCGTAGATCTCGGACGGCGCGAGCCGGCGCGCGAGCGCGGTGATCCGGCGCTGCGCGGGGCCGAAGTAGTGGGCGCCAAGGTCGAGCGCGTAGCCCGGCGCGATCTCCACCGAGCGGGTCCTACCGCCCAGGATCTCCGCCGCCTCGAGCACCAGCACGCGCGCGCCCGGCTCGGCGAGGAGCGCGGCCTCGGCCGCGGCGATCCCTGCGTATCCACCCCCGACGATCACGAGATCGTAGCGCATCGCACCTCCCACGCCGCCGCGCCGCGGCCTCCGCGGCTCGAGGCTAGCACCCCGACGGTCGCGCCGGTGATACGCTCGCCGGCGATGCTCATCGGCGTCGGCAAGGCGGACATCACGGGGCCGATCGCCGGCGTGCGGTTCTTCGGGTACGGCGATCCGGGGCAGGTGGGCATGGGCCTCCGCCGCCGCCTGTTCGCGCGCGCGTTCGCGATGGACTCGGGCGGACGTCGCCGCCTCGTCGTGGTGTGCGAGGTCGGCATCGTCGACGAGGCCATCCGCGCGCGCGTCCTCGAGCGGCTTCGAGAGCGCGCGCCGGGCTGGCCCGCCGCGGGGGTGCTCCTCGTCGCGAGCCACACGCACTCGGCGCCCGGCGGCACCTCCTCGTATCTCTTGTATAATGCATCGATCTTGGGGCACTCGGCCCGCGCGCTCGAGCTCGTGGTGAGCGGGATCCTCGCCGCCGTCGACCACGCGCTGGCGTGCCTACGCGCCGGGTCGGTCGAGCTCTGCCAGGGGCCGCTCGCCGACGTGAGCGTCCACCGGTCGATGGCCGCGTACCTCGCCAACCCCGAGGCGGAGCGCGCGCGGTACGCGCGCCCCTTCGAGGACGAGCTCGTGGGCCTCGCCTTCCGGGACGACGCGGGCCGCCCCATCGGCTGGTTGTCCTGGTTCGGGCTCCACGGCACCGTGTTCGACAAGACGAACCGCCTCGTCGATCCCGACCACTCGGGGTGGGCGGCGCGCGCGGTGGAGGAGGCGCTCGGGCCGGGCTTCGTGGCCGCGTTCGCGCCCGGCGCGCAGGGAGACGTGAGCCCGAACCGTCGACCAACCCCCGACGGGCGCCTCGTAGGCGAAGGGCGCGACGCGCGCGAGACCGTGCGGCTCGTGTCCGACAAGGAGGCGGCCTGCGCGCTCCGCCTGATCGCGGCGGGCGGGCGCCCCGTCGAGATCGGCCCCGCGCAGCTCGAGTGGATCGAGCTCGACGATCTCGCGATCGAGGGACCGGGCGGGCTCGCGCGCACGGGCGCGCCCATCTTGGGCCAGAGCTTCATGGCCGGCACCGAGGACGGCCGCGGGCCGGCTTGGTTCGAGGAGGGCGAGGGCAGAGACCGCCTGCTCGCGGCGCTCTCCGACGTGGTCTTCCTCACGGACGAGGAGACGCGCCGCAGGCACCACCCCAAGGTCCCGATGCTCGCGCTGTCGGCGCTCGGCCGACGCTGGGTGCCGCGCCACCTGCCGCTGCAGTGGCTCTCGCTCCCACCGTTCGGGCTCGCCGCCGCGCCCTTCGAGATCTCGTCCATGGCGGGCCGGCGCGCGCGGGCGTGGCTCGAGCGCGAGTCCGGGCTCGACCGGGTCGCGATCGCCGGCCTCGCCAACGGCTACGCGGGCTACCTGACGACACCCGAGGAGTACGATCTGCAGCACTACGAGGGCGCCTCGACGCTCTTCGGCCGCGACCAGCTCGGCGCCGTGGGAGCCTCGTGGCTCGCGCAGGTGCGCCGCGACGGTGACGCGGTCGAGCGCGGCACCCCACCCGCGCCGGCGCCCCTCGCCGGCCCGAGGATCGACGACTTTCCTCGCTCCGTGACGCTGGGGGCGAGCTGGTTCGGCGACGTCGTCGAGGACGCGGCCCCTGGCGTCGCCGCGGGAGAGACCGCGCGCGCTACGTTCGCCTCCGCGCACCCCGGGGTCGGCGTGCCGACGTCGATCTTCGACGTCGAGGTGTGGGACGGCGCGGCGTGGACCCGCTGGGCCGACGACGACCACCCCGAGACGGAGGTGTCGTTCGAGGCGTTCGCGAGCCGGATCTGGCGGGCGACCTGCGCCTGGGCCGTCGGGGAGGACACACCGCCGGGTCGGTACCGGCTCGTGCACCGGGGTCACTGGGTGCACCCCGACGGGACCTCGCGCCGGTTCGAGGGGCGATCGCGCCCGTTCGAGGTGCACCGTGGCCCCGCCTCGCTCGCGCCCGCGGCGACGCCGGCGCGCGCGCTCGACGTCGCGGAGCTCGTCGCGACGGGCGTGTTCGCGAGGCTCACGCTCACCCCCGGGCAGACGCTGGTGCGCGAGGGGGAGCGGAGCGCGGCCATGTGGTACCTGGTCCGCGGGCGGCTGCGCGTGCGGCGGCGCGGGGTCGAGATCGACGGCGTGCACCCCGGTCAGGTCGTGGGCGAGACGGGGCTCTTCCGCCGGACCCCGCGCCTCGCCACGGTGTTCGCGGGGGAGGACGCGGAGCTCTTGCGCCTCGAGCCCGAGGGATACGCGAGGCTCCGCGACGCCGACCACCCGATCGCGGACGCCCTCGAGCGCCTCGCCCTCGAGGGCCTCGCGCAGCGGCTCCGCAGGCTGCTCTTCGCCCTCGCGCGGGTCGCCGACGCGCCCGCCCTCAGCGTGCGCCCCTCGCCGACGTTCTTCGACCGCGTGCGCGCGCTCGTGGGGGCGGGCTCACGGGACGCGGACGCGCCGCCCGATTTCGCCCCCGAGGAGCGGGCCGCCGCGCTGGAGCGCTGCGCGTGGCTCGCCGGGGTCGGCCCGGAGACGCGGGAGCGCCTCGGCGAGGCCTTCGCGATCCGCGCGGTCCGCGCCGGCGAGGTGCTCTGCCGCGAGGGCGATCGCCCCGACGAGGTGTTCCTCGTGGCGCGGGGCGCCGTCGAGGTGGTCGTGTCCTCGGGGGAGGGAGACGAAGCGACGCCGCGCGCGCTCGCCCGCCTGAGCGAGGGCGCCCTCTTCGGGTGGATCGCCGTCGTCGATGGAGGCCTTCGGACGGCGTCGTGCATCGCGCGGGAGCCGGGGGTCGTGCTCGTTCTTGGCGCGACGGCGTGGCGCGAGTGGCTCGCGCGGCCCGGCCGGGCAGGCGCGGAGCTGCGCGGCGCGACGATCCGGGCGCTCGTCCAGCTCGTGGGGCACACCGGCGAAGACTTGCTCGCGCTAGGCTGGAGCGGAGCGGAGGACTTTCGAGCGCAGGTCGAGCGCCTGGGCATCGACCCGTAACTGTAAGGTCCCGGCCCGCGCGCGCGTTCTCGCCCCATGCACAAGGACGCCATCCGCATCGCCGAACCCTGCAACGCCGACTGGCGCGCCATGACGGCGCGCGACAAGGGCCGCTTCTGCGGGGAGTGCAAGAAGCACGTCCACGAGCTCGCGAAGCTCTCCGAGGCGGAGGCGGCGGCCCTCCTCGCGACCCCGAGCGTGGAGGGGCTCTGCGTTCGGTACGTGCACGACGAGCTCGGCCGCGTCCTCTTCCGCGACACGTTCGCCCCGCGCCCCGTCCCGGCGGGCGCGCTCGTCCGCGCGAAGCGCGCCCTCCAGACCGCGGCCCTCGCGCTCCCGCTCTCGCTGACCGCGTGCATGGGCGCCGCGCCGCGCCCGGAGCCGGTCATGGGCGCCCCGATGGAGGTGCCGACCGCCCCGTCGGCCGTCGACGCCGG
>CAZHGG010000310.1:0-6962 GCA_964531755.1 uncultured Polyangiaceae bacterium | reverse complement strand
CGCTCGCCGGCGCCGGCGTGACGCTCGCGCTCGGCGCGGGCGCGGGCGCCTCGGGCTTGGTCTCCTTGCAGTGAAGGAGCGGGGCGGTCAGGAGGGCGAGCACGGCAAACGAGGCGGGAGCTGGGCGCATCGCGCTATCGTCTCACGGGCGGCAGGCGGAGGGTCATCAAGGTGGCCGCGCGCCCCGCGAAAGAGGAGCGTGATGGCGAGCGACCCCAACCCGTACGCCCCTCCGGCGGCCCCGATTCCCGACCCGCCGCCCGACCGCGGCCCGCGGCCGCTCCCGCGGGTGGAGGATGACGCCCTCGTCGTGCACGAGGAGAGCCCGCTCCCGAGACGCTGCGCCAAGTGCGGCGAGAAGGGCGACGCGAAGCCGACCGTGCGCGAGTTTCAGCACGTGCCGTGGTGGGGGCACCTGCTCGTCGGAGGGTTCGCCGTGCTCATCTTCCGCCGCGTCGCGCGCATCCCGCTGCCGCTCTGCGGCGCGTGCACCGATCGCTGGACCGAGCACCAGCGCGCGTTCGGGCGCGCGGTCCTCGGCATGGCCGCCGTCGCCGTCGTGCCGTTCGTGTTCTTCGTCGGCGCGGAGGACGACGCGCGCGGCCCCTTCGCGCTCCTCACGATGCTGGGGCTCGCGGGGATCGCAGTGGGGGGAGTGCTGCTCCGCCGCGCGCGCCTCGACCCGTTCACCGTGCGGGCGCGGGTGGTGCGCGACCGGTCCGCGTGGCTCACCGGGCTGCACCCGACCTTCGTCGCGCGCGCGACCCGGCCGCCCCGCGCGCGACGAGAGGAGGCGACCGGGCCCGGCCCGAACGAGCTCACCCCACGATGAATTTCATCAAATATTCTACAGATTTGCCGTAAGGGGGCCGCATGAGCCCGGTCGCGTTGAGGCGCGCCTGGTGGAACACCGGCTTCTTCTTCGTGAAGGCGTCGAAGCCCTCCTTGCCGTGGTAGTGCCCCATGCCGCTGGGGCCGACCCCGCCGAACGGCATGTCGTCCTGGGCGATGTGGAGCATGGTGTCGTTCACCGTGACGCCGCCCGAGACGGTCTCGGCGAGGACGCGGTTGACCGCGTCGGAGTCGTGGTCGAAGTAGTAGAGCGCGAGCGGCCGCGGGTGGTCGTTCACGTACGCGATGGCCTCGTCGAGCCCCTCGTACGGCACGATCGGGAGGAGCGGCCCGAAGATCTCCTCCTGGAGGATCGCGGACGACTCCTTCGCGTCGAGCACGAGCGTCGGCTCGACCTTGCGTGTCCCCTCGAACGACTCGTTCGCCGGGTTGATGGGGACGAGGCGAGCGCCGCCCTCTTTCGCGTCGGTGAGGTAGCCCTCGAGGCGCGCCTTCTGCCGCTCGTTCACGATGCTCGTGTAGTCGGCGTTCGCGACGAGCGTGGGGTACATGCGCGCGACCGCCGCCTTGCACTCGGCGACGAAGGGCTCGAGGTCCTTGCGCGGCACGAGCACGTAGTCGGGCGCGATGCAGGTCTGGCCAGAGTTGAAGAGCTTGCCGCCCATGATCCGCTCGGCGGCGGTGGCGAGCGAGAAGTCGCGCCCGATGATGGCGGGCGACTTGCCGCCGAGCTCGAGGGTGAGCGGCACGAGGTTCTCGGCCGCCGCGCGCATGACGACCTTGCCGACCCGCGTCGACCCGGTGAACACGAGGTGATCGAACGGCAGGGATGAGAACTCGGTCGCGACCTCGACGCCGCCGAGGTGACAGGTGACGTGGTCCTCGGCGAAGGTCTCCTTGACCAGCTTGGCGATGAGCTCGCTCGTCTCGGGGACGAGCTCGGACGGCTTGAGCATGGCCCGGTTGCCGGCGGCCAGCGCGGCGACCAGCGGCGCGAAGACGAGCTGCACCGGGTAGTTCCACGGGGCGATGATGCCGATGACGCCGAGCGGCTGGTTCTGCACCTCGGCGCGCCCGGGCAGGAACGTCCACGCCACCTCACGGGGCTCGATCTCCATCCACTCGTGGAGGCGCTCCTTGGCGTAGTCGAGGCCGGTGACGGTGACGAAGATCTCGGCGACGAGGCTCTCGATGCGCGAGCGGCCCCCGAAGTCCGCGGAGATCGCGCGCGCGATCTCCTCCTTGCGCGAGACCAGCGCCTTGCGGAGCGCGTCGAGGTGCGCGATGCGCTTCTCGTAGCTCGGCGCGCCCTGCTTGCGCTGCGCGGCCTTCAGCGTCGCGAGCGTGGCCGACAGGCTCGAGCGCGCGCCGGACGCGGGGGCCTGTTCGGTGGGGGCGGCCACCTTCTTGACGTCCTCGGGGGTGGATTCCTGGGCAAGCGACATGGCGGTCTCCCTCGGTTGGTGCTGCGCGCTGGGCCACGAGCGGCCCCGGTCTTCTCGCGCAGCACACGGTAGCGACACATCCGGCCTCGCGCACGCCGTTCGCCCGGAAAAGCGCGCGCGGCCGGCCGGGGCGTCTGGGCGGGCCCGGAGTCCCTCAGGATTTTTGATGAATCTTCCTTCGTGCCTCCGCGACTCCGTGGTGCAATCGCGGGGGCTTGGCGCCACCTCGCGCCAGGCGGGGGGCAACGGAGGACGCGCATGTGGGGCAAGGGCTTTCGTGACGAGGTGTGGGGCCGGCTCCAGGACCCTTGGGACCTCGTCGTCGTGGGCGGAGGGATCACGGGCGCGGGCATCCTCGCGGAGGCCACGCGCGCTGGGCTGCGCGCGGTGCTCCTCGAGGCGCGCGACTTCGCGTCGGGCACGTCCAGCCGCTCGACCAAGCTCGTCCACGGCGGGCTGCGCTACCTTCGCCAGGGGCAGTTCCTCGTCACCCGCAAGAGCGTCAAGGAGCGCGAGCGCATGCTCGACGAAGGCCGAGGCCTGGTCGAGCCGCTGCCGTTCTCTCTCGCCGCGTTCGAGGGCGACCAGATGCCTCGCTGGATGTTCGGCGTGGGGCTCAGCCTCTACGACGCCCTCGCGTGGAAGTGGGAGCACGAGCGCCTGAACGCGGCCGAGATCCTCCGCGCCTTCCCGGCGATGGCGGAGTCGGGCGTGCTCGGCGGCTACCGCTACTTCGACGCCCAGACCGACGACGCGCGCCTCACGGTCCGCGTGATCCGCGAGGCGGTGCGGGCCGGCGGCACGGCGCTCAACTACGCGCGCGTCGCGGACCTCCTCCGCGACGCCAGCGGGCGCGTGGTGGGCGCCGTGGCCCGCGACGACGGCGCACCCGAGGGCGATCCTCGGCGCGGCCGCACCGTCGAGGTGCGCGCCAAGGCCGTGATCAACGCCACCGGCGCGTGGGCCGACGACCTGCGGGGCGCGGTGGGGGAGGCGCCGCGCCTCCGAAAGATCCGCGGGAGCCACCTCGTGTTCCCACGCAGCAAGATCCCCGTTCAAGAGGCGATGAGCTTCATGCACCCGCGCGACCAGCGGGGCGTGTTCGCCGTGCCGTGGGAGGCCGTCACCCTCGTGGGGACGACCGACGTCGACCACGACGCGTCGCTCGAGCTCGAGCCCCGCATCTCGAGCGCCGAGGCCGAGTACATCCTCGAGGGCGCGCGGAAGGTCTTCCCGACACTCGGCCTCACCGAGACTGATGTACTATGCACCTATTCCGGCGTGCGCCCGGTGATCGACACCGGCAACCCCGACCCCTCGAAGGAGTCCCGAGAGCACGCGGTGTGGCAGGAGAGCGGCCTCTACACCATCACCGGCGGCAAGCTCACGACCTGGGCGCTCATGGCGCGAGAGGCCCTCGAGGCGGCGCGCGCCGAGCTCGGGCCGCTCCCCGAGCGCACCCGCATCTTCGCGGCCGGGCCCGGCGACGACGCGCTCTCGGCCGAGCTCACGCCCGCGGCGAAGCGACGCCTGCTCGGGCGCCTCGGCGAGGAGGCGGTGGCCGCGACCCAGGAGGCGCACCTGCGCGAGTCGATCGGCGGCGGGCTCTCGCTGTACGGTGAGCTGCGGCTGGCCGCGCGCGAGGAGGGCTGCGTGACGCTCGCCGACCTGCTCCTGCGGCGCGTGCGCGTGGGCCTCACCCTGCCGCGCGGAGGCGAGGGCGAGCTCGCGCGGATCCGCGCTGTCGCGCAGCCCGAGCTCGGCTGGTCGGACGAGACCTGGGAGCGCGAGGAGCGGCGCTACCTCCACGAGTGGCAGGCCGCCTACTCGCCTCCCTGACCGGCGCGCGCCGTCTCGGCGCGTCCCACGGCAAGCGCCCAACCTTGGAGGCCCTCGTGGCGAAGAGACCGAAGCGTGACCGCACCGTCCGGCGAGAGGCCGCCCGCGCGCTCGACAAGTCCCGCGCCGAGCGGCTCGCGCTCGCCAGGCTCGAGGCGGGCGGCGCCCCCGAGCGCCCGCGCGTCGTCTCCACGGCCGCGCTCGTGGAGCCGACGGCCCGCGGCATGCCCTGCCCCGCGTGCGGCGGGAGCGTCCGCCTCACGGAGCACACCGCGGAGGAGCGCGCCGGCCGGAGGCTCCGCGTCTGCCGTGTGGACTGCGCCGCGTGCGGCGCGAGCTTGGAGCGGTTCTTCGAGGTAGCCCCGCCGCTGCTGAACTGAGCGAGGCTAGTCCCCTGGAAGTGTGGTTCCTTTCCTAGGTCGGGTACGTGTGCACGCGCCGGCCGCGGAGCCGAGCGCTCGATCGACCCGGGTCCACACCGGCGCGCGGGAGTGCCCCTTTTTCGGCGCCCTCCTCAAACTCGGCGCCGCCCGCGACGGGAGTTCTTTCCGCACCCTGCTAGGCGCGGGGGGCCCGCGCGGGCGCCAGGCGACCAGGCCGGGCCGGAGGCTTCGGCAAGCGACGAGGCCGGGTGACTGGCCCCCCTTCGCCGCGAGGCGTGGTCCCCGGCGCGGGGGCGCGCTGAGCCGCGCGAAGCGGCCAGCTGAACATGGCGAGGAGGCCCACCAAGACGACCACCGGGATGCGCTGGCGGAGGATGAGGCCGATGTTCGCCATCGTGAGCGAGTAGGCGAACGTCGTGGGGACGATGTAGGCCGCCAAGCTCAGAAACGTGGCGCGATCAACCCGAACGAGCACCCTCGAGCCGCGGATCGCGCGGTAGATGAGAAACGTGAAGATCAAGGCGTCGACCTTGCCGAGGTGGAGCCCGATCGTGCCTGCCTGCCACGGGAACGGAGAAAACAGGGTGTAGATTACACGAAGAGGGATGCTCCCGAGACCCTTGTCGAGCTCGACCGCCGAGCCGCCGTAGGCGTTGCCCACGCCGACGTCGGGGCTTCGGCCCGTCGCGAAGTCGAAGGTCTCCCCGACGCTCGACGCTGCATCGGCGCCGCTCTGGCTACCCGCGAGCGCCCACAGCGCGGCCCCAACGACGATCGCCGAGATCGTTGGCCGGAGCCAGCGCCCCGACCCGAAGCCCATGTAGCCGACGGCGATCGGGAGGACGGCCAGGAAGACCATGTAGAACCGGACGTGCCAGAGCGCCGCCAGCGCGACGAGGCCAATCCCGGCGTGCAAGAGCGTGAACCGCCGCGACACGCGGATCGCGCTGCCGACGGCCGCCAGCGTGAAGCCGAGGACCAGAGGGTCCTTGTACATGTCGCTTGTGTAGTAGAGGACGCCCGGCATCGCGAAGAGGAGCATGATCATGCGGCTGGCCGTGCGCCGCGCCGCGCCGAGCTCGAGCGCGAGCCGGTGGAGATAGAGCGCGGTCAAGCAGGTGACCAGCACGACGAGCGAGGTGCACGCGATGCGCGCCGACTGGCCCCCGGCGAGGTAGATGAAGACCGCGAACATGTTGGGCGGCAGGGAGGTCGGGCCGATCAACGGGTTCTCGTGGGCTGTCATGTACTGGAAGCCGCTGATTTCCCATTGCTTCGCGATGCCCGTCGCGAGCCACTCGTAGATGCGCGCGTCGCCCGCGATCTCGTGGTGGAAGAACTGAACGTTGGTGGAGACGAAGTGGATGGCGAGGCGGACGATGTACGACCCGATCAGGTAGGCGCCGAAGCCCGTCGATAGTTCGCGGGTAAAATAGACCGCGGCGAGGAGCACCAGGAAGAACAGGGTGCCGAAGACGACGTCTACCACCGCGCCACCTCCAGGGGCGGCACGCTCGAGCGGCGCCCGAGGGCTGTCGGCGATGCCGTACGGGAGGGCGGGTGGGCTCGCGGCAAGGTGTCGGTGGGTTAGCAGAGGCGCCGGCCTGCGGCAACGACTAGGCCGCGCGCGGCTCGAGGTCCGGGCGGCGCCCCGCCATGCCGACCGCCCACCCCATGGTGTAGCGCGCGTTGACCTCGCACCGCGGGTTGAGCCTCACGGCGCCGCAGGGCCCCCGGTACCGGAAGGCGTCCACGCCGAACGGACCGAAATAGCCGAGGGCGTGGAGCGCACCGGCGGCGGCGCGCGCCTCCCGCGCGAGGGCGCGCCCCTCGATCGCGTCGAGGTCGTGCGCGCGCGTGGTCGACCGCCACGCGCCCGCGTCGTCGCAGCGCTGGCTCGTCGGCTCGCCGAGGGTCACGCGACCGCCCGCGTCGACGAAGCCGTGCAGCGCGAAGTCGCCCACCCGCTCGACCCACGGCTCGACCTGCAGCCCGCCCGCCTCGGCGAGGCACCGGCGCGCGAACGCGGCGCAGCGCTCGTCGAGCGCGTAGCTCCGCAGGCGCAGGCGCCCCACGTAGCCGAGCGGGTGCTTGAGGACCCACTCCGCGTGAGGCAGGCGCCCCATCACCTGCGAGAGCGCGGCGAGATCGGTCACGAAGGCGCCGTGGTCGAGCCCCTGGCCGAGCGACGCGGAGAGGCTCCGGTGGTTGGCGCGGAGCAGCACGTCCATGGTGGGCGCTGGAGGGGGCGCCGCGCCCACCGCCGCGAGCGCGCGGAGCGCCCGGGCCGTGGGGCAGAACGCGAGCCCCGCGAGGCCCCGGGCGTCGTGATCTCGCGCTCCGCCGAGCACGAGCGCGCCGGCGACGAGCTCGACGAGCTCGGGCGCCAGCGCCGCGCGCGCGCGGGCAGCCTCCGCGCGGGCCCCCGGCGTGCGGCCGGCGA
>CAZHGG010000309.1:0-6964 GCA_964531755.1 uncultured Polyangiaceae bacterium | reverse complement strand
AGCGAGCCGCCGCCCGCGCCGCCGCCCTCGGCGTCGGGCCCCGCGCAGATCCGCCAGACGCAGCTCCAGATCGTCTCCGTCCCGCCGGGCGCGAGCGTGCGTCGCGACGGCGTCGTGCTGTGCAAGGCCACGCCGTGCAGCATCATGCTCACCGGCGAGGACGCCAGCCCGGAGCGCGTGCTCTCGCTCCTCGTGCAGAAGCCCCCGCGCAAGCCGGTCCCGGTCGAGGCGCGCGTGGGCGACGGCAAGGTCCTCGTGCAGCTCGACGCGCCGCTCCCGGCCGGCAAACCGTCGCCGTCCCCGTCGCCGCCCCCGACGCCGAGCGGCTACAAGGGCGCGTACTGAGGCGGTGCGCGAGGTGTCGCTGGGCGGGGGCGCCTCCGTCCTCGCACCTGCGGTCCTGTTGAAGTAGTGTCGGGTGCCCATGGCGTCGCGAACCGCGTCACGAGGCCGTCCGCTCCTCCGCGCGCTCGTCGCCGCGGGCGCGCTCGCGCAGGTCGCGCTGCACGTCGCGCCCGCCTCCGCGGACGCCCGGGCCGAGGCGCGCGCGCACTTCAAGGTGGGCATGGCGGCCATCGCGGAGAAGCGCTTCGACCAAGGGATCGCCGAGCTCGAGGAGGCCTATCGGCTGCTGCCGCACCCCAACGTCCTCTTCAACATCGCGCGCGCGCACGCGGAGGCGGGCCACGTCGACGAGGCGTTGGCGGCGAACACGCGCTCCCTGGAGGGCGACCCCCCCGATCGGGAGGTGGTGGCGAAGGTGGTCGCCGCGCTCGAGGCGATGCCGGCGCCGGCGGCGGCGGCGGCGCCGCCGCCGAAGCCCGAGCCCCCGGCGCCCGTCGCTCCGGCGCCCACCACGCCGGAGCCCGCGAAGCCCTGCGTGACCCCAGAGCCCGCGAAGCCTCCGCCGCGCCCGGCCGCGCCCGCGCCGCCCAAGCCCGCCGAGCTCGGCACAGCCCGCACGGAGGACGTGTTCGACGAGACCGTCGTCACCGCGTCGCGCGGCAAGCAGAGCCCCCTCTCCGCCCCGAACTCGACGGCCATCATCACCGAGCAGGACATCCGGCTCTCGGGCATCACCAAGCTGCCTGAGCTGCTCCGCAGGCTCGCGGGCGTCGACATCATGCAGGTCACCGGCGGGCAGACCGAGGTCAGCATCCGCGGGTTCAACCAGCGCCTCTCCAACAAGGTGCTCGTCCTCGTCGACGGCCGCAGCGTGTACGTCGATCTGCTCGGGGCGACCTTCTGGCAAGCCCTGTCGATCGGCGTCGAGGACATCGAGCGCATCGAGGTCGTTCGCGGCCCGGGCTCCGCCCTGTACGGCGCAGACGCGTTCAACGGGGTCATCAACATCCTCACCAAGCGGCCCGGGCAGGGGCGCCCCGATCGGAGCGGCGTCGCTGGCGGGTACGGGTCGCAGAGCGCCGCGCACGGCAGCCTGTGGACGTCGGGGCAGAGCAAGGGCTTCGGCTGGCGTGCGGCCGCGGGGTACGACTACCTGCCACGGTGGTCGCGGGAGGTCCCGAACGGGCGCGCTGACGTGCGCCTGGGCGTCGCCGACCAGGTCGAGTCCGCCCGCACCGTGCGCATCGATCTGAGGGGCGACCAGGCCTTCGGCAAGGACACGCACGTGTTCGTCGGGGGCGGCCTCGTGCAGGGCAACATCGAGGTGCTCGGCATCGGCGCGCTCAACGACCTCGTGCTGCCGAACCTGGTCACCACCGACCTCACCGCCGGGCTCTCGTCGAAGTACGTGGAGGTGCGCACCTTCTGGAACCGCTTCCGCGCGGACAGCACGCTCAACGTCGCCTACGTGGGGCAGTCGCTCTTGCCCTCACGCGCGGAGCAGAACGTCGTCGACAACGAGGTGCAGCTCAAGTCGGGCTTCGACCTCGCGCCGAAGGTGCACAACGAGCTGCGCGCCGGCGGCAGCTACCGCTTCAAGGACGTCAACTGGACCTTCCTCGACACGCGCCGCACGGAGCACCATTTCGGCGCCTTCCTGCACGACGAGGTCGGCTTCGGCAAGTCGGTCACGGCCATCGGCGACATGCGCCTCGACTACGTGCCGTACCTGCAGCGCTTCGTGCCCTCGCCGCGCGGCGCCGTGCTCGTGCACCCCACGGCGCGCTCCACGGTGCGCGCCACGGTGGCCACGGCGTTTCGCAAGCCGACGTTCCTCGAGTCGTACCTGCGCCTGCCAGTGAACCTGCCGGTGTCGGGCGGCACGTCGATCACCGAGGGCGTGCGCACCGACGACCCCAGCTTCAAGGTGGGGCCGGAGCGCATCTTCAACGCCGAGGTGGGGTACCTCACGCAGGACTCCGACAAGCTCGTCGTCGACGTGGCCGCCTACTACAACCGCGTGTCGAGCCTCATCCAGCTCTCGGGCGCGCGGCCCATCACCGTGGGCGACATCGCGGCGGGCACGCGGGCGTTCGACACGCAGGCAGGGCAGTTCCCGCTGCTCATCGGCGGCTTCTCGAACCAGTGCCAGCTCTACAACATGGTGGGCGGCGAGATCACCGTGCGTACCTTCCCCATCGAGGGCCTCGACCTCTACGGCAGCTACACGTTGAACGTGGTCAGCCAGGACGAGTCCGGCTGCACCGAGGCGGACAGGGTGGCGCAGGTCATCACCACCGATGCGCGCACGAGCGCCCACAAGGCGAACGCGGGGGTGCAGCTCCGCCTCAAGGCGGGGCTCGGGGCCTCGATCGATTTTCACTACGTCGCGAGCCAGGCGTGGGCGGAGCAGGTCACGAACGTCAAGGCCCAGCGCGTGGAGTACCAGCGCTTCGAGCTGCCCGCCTATTCGCTCCTGAACGCGCGGGTCGGCTATCTCTTCCTCGGCGATCGCGTCGAGGTGTCGGTCGCGGGCTTCAACCTGGCCGGAGTGCAGCACCGGCAGCACCCGTTCGGGCAGGTGGTCGACCGCCGCGTCATGGGCCTCGGCACCTTCCGGTTCTGATTATGTGCAGTATGCAGTTATCACCCTCGCCGCGCTCGAGTCACTCGCCCGTCGCGCCGCTCGCGCGACGGCTCGGCGGCGCCGCGCGCGCGCTCGCGTGCGTGGGCCTCGCCGCCGCCTGCACGGTGCCCATCGACGACACGCGCAACGACAAGCGCCTCTTCCCGGCGCAGGGGGTCATTCGCGGCACGCTCACGTACGTGGGGCCGCGGCCCTGCACGCGGGATCGCCACGTGGTGGGCGACGCGATCATCCTCGCGTTCGATCGGCGCAACCCGCCCCCGCCGCTCGGCATCGCGGCGAGCGCCGTCAACTTCGCCGTCGTGCCGGGCGACACCCTCTTCGCGAACGAGCCGCGGACCCGCGGCGCGGAGATGTCCTGCCCCCCCACGGGCGAGCTCGTCAGCGTCTCGGCGCCCTTCACCATGTCGCCGCTCGCGGGCGCGTCGTACTCGCTGGTCGCCTTCTTCAACCGCGGAGGGAGGTTCCAGCCGCAGTTTCGCTACCGCAACCAGCCGGAGGCGGGCGATCTCGCCGGCGGGTACATCGACCAGCGCGACGCCGAGCTCAACGGCGCCAATCCGGCTTACGTCCCCAAGTACTTGCCCGTCGCCGTCGGCGTCCCCGGCCCCGACGACACGTTCACGATCCCGCCGGAGGGCGCGCTCACCGACAACGTGCCCGTGACGATCGCGAGGGTGGTCCCCACGAACCGGCCGATGTTCTTCCCCGCGGGCGCCGAGCTCCCCACGACCAACACGCCCAGCGCGGCGAACCCGAGCGGCGAGCCCCGCTACGTGCCCGTCATCACCATGACCCAAGACCACCGAGTGCTCGCCGCGCCCGGCACCGTCAACGTGGAGACGCTCACGCGGTACGAGGCCTCCTTCCCTGCGGTCACGCTCGCGTACGGGGTGGCGCCGGACGAGCTCGAGATCGCCACCTCACCGAGCGCCCCGTTCGGGCTCCCCCTCGAGGCGCTCCCGCCGGCGGGGCGTGGGGGCCTGCTCGTCTTCGGTCGCGGCGGGCCGCAGCCCGAGTCGCCGCGTATCCCGGCGCTCTGGCCCGAGGTCACCTTTCGCAAGCTGGTGGACGACCCCGAGCACAAGGCCGACCCGCAGAGCCTCGCGTTCCAGGGCAGCAGCAAGGCGCCCGCCGTGCTCGTGCAGGGCCTCACGCTGCTCGACGAGAGCCTCGTGAAGACCGTGGCCGGCCCCATCGGCTCCGCGCCCTCGGTCGCGGCGCTGCGGGGCAAGGTGAAGGTGCTGGTGCGGCCCGCGGCGCTCTGCGTCGACGCCGCGCGCCCCGACCGCGGTGGGCTCGTGGTCACGCCCTCGCTCACCGGCGCGAGCGCCGATCCCGCGGAGACCGCCCCGAAGCCCGTCTTCGACGAGGCCGCGCTCCGCCGCGGGCTCGGGAGCCTCGTGGCCGACGTGCGCACGGGGTGCCTGCCGCTCGGTCGCTACGCGATGGTCGCGGCCTACCCCTCGGGCCAGGTGTGGACGACGCCCAACGAGGCGGGCGCGTGCGCCGCGCTGGAGGGCTCGCTCGTGGAGCGCGAGAAGGTGGGGTCGTGCAACCGCAAGCCGCGCCCGGTGCTCTACTCCCAGGGGCCGCGGGCCGTGCTCGAGATCGTGCCGCCGACCACGCCCGAGGGACGGGCGGCGTGCGCGAGCGGCGTGCCCGTCGAGTGCCTGCCCCGCTGACGAGTTGCATGCAGCATACATGCTCGTGCCGATGCACCCAGCGGGCGCTCGCGCTTGGCGCGGCCCATGCGGTACGGACGGCGACGACCTCCCTCACGGAGGCGGCGGCGCGAACAATGGCGCTCAGTCGCGGCGAATGTCCGCGCCGGAGGCGGGGCCGGGCGACAGCCACGACATGGCCCGGTCGAGGGCGTCGACGGGGTTCCACGTGCGAGCCCCTGCCGCCGCGCGCTTCACGTGGGCGCCGACCCGCTTCATCCACGCGAGCTCGTCCTCGGACAGCGGGCCGCGCTCGACGGCCGTGAGGGCGAGCTCGAGCTCGGCGATGTCCCGTGGGGCGCACATGGCCAGGTCGACCGAGGGGTGGGTCAGCGCGAACCGGTAGCAGTCGGCCGACGTGGGGTGGGGCTCGTCGGCCGGGACCATCGCGGGGTCGAGCAGGTGCCCCCACCGGGTGGCCGTGTAGGCCACGACGCCGGGCCGTGTCGCCGCGTCGCCGAGCGAGGGGAACACCTCGGTCTCGGCCCCGGGGTGCGCGGCGTTGTACCGCACCATGATCGCGCCGTAGGCGGGATCGCGCGCGTAGGTCGGGAAGGTGGTGCGGTCATGGCACGAGATCATCAGGTGCCGCGCGAGGCCGCGCTCCCGCAGCGCGAGCGCCGCGTCCAGGATGCGACGGGGCGGCGGGCGGTTCCACCACCCGAGGAGCAGCACGTCGGTGTGGTCGGTGCCCAGGGCGCGCAGCGCGCGCTCGAGCGAGCCGCGCATGAGCGACGCCGCGCGCGTGTAGCTCTGGACGACGAGCTGCAAGGCCTCGCGCCGCGCGCGAGCGAGCCGCGCGACACCTCGACCGAACGCCGCCGCGCGGTAGCTCCCCCAGTAGAACGTCGTGAGGCCGCGCTCGAAGGCGAGCTCGACTCCCGCGGCGGGCAGCGAGCCCCCGCCAGTGGCGAGGCCGAGCGGAGAGACCAAGAGCCCCGTGCGGCCCAGCGTGCGCGGCGAGAACGGCATCAGGCGAATCTACACGAGCCCGACCAGGCCAGACGAGGGCTAGCCGAGCCGCGCCGGACGCGTGGTATCTTGCCCACCATGGGACGCGTGCCCCCAGCGAATCGCCTCGCGCTCGCGGCGGTGACCGTGGCGCTCGTCGCGTGCGCGAAGGACGTCGTGCTGCCCGATCAAGCGGTGGAGACCGTGTGCGGCAACGGCGTGCGCGAGCCGGGCGAGCAGTGCGACGTGTCGAGCCCGGGGTGCGCCGCGTGCGCGATCGTCCCCACGTGGACGTGCGACGAGCGCGACTGCCAGCAGCGCTGCGGCGACGGCGTGGTGGGCGCGGGTGCGGCGTGCGAGGCGCCGCGCCGTGAGGGCGAGTGCGACCTCACAGGCTACTGGGCGGCGCGCGAGAGCGACTACACCCGCGACGCGATCGTGGGCTCGGTGCAGTCGTCCAGCAACTGGCTGCTCTACCGTTTCTCGCAGCGCGGCGACGCCTTCGTCGTCGAGGAGTCGCTCGACTGCGGCATCCACGTCACGGGCTCGGCGACGGTGGACTACACGACCGCGTCGCAGCGGGCCATCCTGTACGCGAGCCGCATGGACGCGACCTCGCCGCGCGGGCCGCGCCGCGGCACGTCGCGCCGCGAGGGCGCGGGGTGCGCGATCGCGCTCGACCGGTGGTACAAGGTGGCCGGCGCCGTCGACGCGCTGCTGCCCGCGGACTTCTCCCAGCGGCCCGCGCTCGCGACGCTGCCTGCGCTCCCGCGCGTGAGCGATCCGGTCGGCGGCACCGAGAACCCGCTGGGCGCGGACGATCTCGACGGCGACCGCATCCCCGGCGCGGCCTTCTCGATCGTGGGGATCGCGAAGGGGATCCGCAACGCCGCGCAGCGCACCTGGAAAGAGTACGCCACCCTCCCCGGCGCCCCCGCGCCCTTGTCGGCGCTCACCTTCGACGTGCCCGGGGGCTTCGACGTGCAGGAGAGCGTGCTGCGTGTCACCGAGTGCGGGTCCGCCTGCGCCCTCGTGGCGTCGGCGGCGCGCGCGGCCGACGATCTCACGCCACGCCTCACGCTCTCGTTCATCGGCAAGACGCTCGGCAGCCCCCGCGTGGCCGACGTGGTCGTGGGCGCGCCGCGGCGCGCCCTCGGTGAGGACCTCTCCACCTGCGCGAGGGTGCGCGCGCTCCTCCCTCACGCGCCGCGGGCCCGATGACCGCCCGCGCTGCCCCGTCCGCGCCCTCCGCGCTTCGTCGCCTCGTCGCGCCGCTCGTGGCGCTGGCGGCGCTCGC
>CAZHGG010000308.1:0-6972 GCA_964531755.1 uncultured Polyangiaceae bacterium | reverse complement strand
GAGCTCACCGAGCCCATCACGCGGGGGCGCCTCGAGGACGCTGTGGCCTCCGAAGCGCTCGCCGTGCGCGGCGTGGCGCTCGCCTACTCCGGCGAGGACGCGCGCGCGCGGCAGACCCTCGAGTCGGCCGTCATGGTGGCGAACCTCGCGCAGGACACGCGCGCGCTCGGAATCGCGAAGGGCTCGCTCGGCGTCGCCCACCAGCGCGCTGGGCGGCCGGCCGACGCACGGCGCGCCTACGAAGAGGCGCTCGCGGCCGCCGAGGCGGCGAACGACGCGTGGGGAGTCGCGACGGCGCGGTTGAACCTCTCCGGCCTCGCGCAGGGCGAGGGGGACCTCGGGCGCGCGATCCTCCACCTCGAGGCGGCCACGGATCTGGGGCACCGCGCGGGAGGCGCGCTCGCGTCCCGCCAAGCGGCGCTCAACCTGGCCAACCTCGACCTCTACTTAGGCCGCGTGGGGCGCGCGCGCGCGACGATCGAGGCGCTCGACGCGGACAAGGACGATCTCCCGCCCGCGGCGCGCGCCCAGCTCCTCGGGCTCCACGCCGACCTCGCCCAGCGTGAGCCCGCGGGGGAGCCGCCGGGCAGGGCGCGTGAGCTCTACGAGGCGTGCGCCGCCGCGTACGACGCGCTCGGTCGCCCGCACGACGCCGCCGAGGCGCGGCTCGAGGGCCTGCTCGTCGCGGTGCGGGAGCCCGGCGCCGATCCCGCGGCGGTGCTGCGCGAGCTCGAGGCGCTCCGCGCTCCGGGAGACTTCGGCTTCGGCGAGCACGAGGCGCTCGCGTCAATCGTGAGGGCGACCTGCCTCACGGCCGCCGGCGACGAGGTGGCCGCGAAGGCCGCGCTCGACGACGCCGACGAGCGCGCCCGCGCCGACGGGAAGCGCGAGTTCGCGTGCCGGGCGCTCGAGGCCCGCGGCGAGCTCGCCGCGTCGCAGGGCAGCACGGCCACGGCGAGGCGCGACACCGAGGCGGCGCTCGCGATGCTCGAGGAGGTCGCGGCGAAGCTGCCGCGTGACCTCCGCGAGGTGTTCTGGGACGCCCCTCGGAGGCGCGCGCTCCGCGCGGCGGTGGCCACCACCCTGACGACCGCCGC
This sequence comes from uncultured Polyangiaceae bacterium, assembly GCA_964531755.1. Classification (GTDB taxonomy): domain Bacteria; phylum Myxococcota_A; class Polyangia; order Polyangiales; family Polyangiaceae; genus JAAFHV01. The sequence goes on along the minus strand of CAZHGG010000308.1, from coordinate 5,875 downwards.
GGGTCGCTCGTCGCACGCTTCGCCCCCGGCCCTCGGGCGCACCACCCGCGCCGCGGCGATCGGCGGCCTCCCCGACTCGGACCGGCTGTCCCGGATCTTCGAAATCACGCGCGACCTGGCGCGGGAGAAGGAGCTCGGCCCGCTCCTCGAGCGCGTGGTCGATCACGCGATCGCGCTCGTGGGCGCGGAGCGCGGGTTCGTGCTCCTCGTCGACGACGACGGCAAGCTCGTGGCGCAGACGGTGCGCGGCCAGCGCGCCGAGGAGGGGCACGCGCGGTTCTCGCGCAGCGTGGCCGAGAAGGTCCTCGCGGAGGGCGAGCCCGTGATCGCCGCGAGCGCTCGCGACGACGAGCGCCTCGCGCAGGCCGTGAGCGTCCACCAGCTCATGATCCAGTCGATCGCGTGCGTGCCCATCCGCGGCCCGCAGCTCGCGAAGGCGGCCATCGGCGCCCTCTACCTCGAGACCCGCCTCCGGCCCGGCCTCCGCTTTCGCGAGGAGCTCCCGACGCTGTCGGCGTTCGCCGACCAGGCGGCGATCGCGATCGAGAACGCGCGGCTCATCGCCGAGAACCGACAGCGCGCGAACGAGCTCGCGATCGCGAACGAGGAGCTGCAGCGGGCACGCGTGCGGCTGGAGGAGTCGCTGGGCAGGCGCACAGAGCAGCTCGCCGCGACGCGGCGGGACCTCAAGCTCGTGCGCGCCGAGCTGAAGAGCCACTTCGGCTACGCGGGGATCGTGGGCACGAGCGCGCCCATGCGCAGGCTGTACGCCATCCTCGAGCGCGTGAAAGACACGGACGTGCCCGTGCTCGTCACCGGCGAGAGCGGCACGGGCAAGGAGGTAGTCGCGCGGGCCATCCACAACGTGTCTGCCCGCGCGAAGAACGTGTTCACGGGCGTCAACTGCGGCGCCATCCCGGGGAACCTGCTGGAGAGCGAGCTCTTCGGGCACGTGCGCGGCTCGTTCACCGGCGCCGACCGCGAGCGGAAGGGGCTCTTCCGCGAGGCCGAGGGGGGGACCATCCTGCTCGACGAGATCGGCGAGATGCCCCACAAGATGCAGGCGGGGCTCCTGCGCGTGCTCCAGGAGAAGACCGTCCGCCCGGTCGGTGGCACGACCGAGGAGCCGGTGAACGTGCGCGTCATCGCGGCCACCAACCGCGACCTCGAGCAGATGGTGCGGGAGGGGACCTTCCGCGAGGACCTCTACTACCGTCTCCACGTCATCACCGTCGAGATCCCCCCGCTCCGGGGGCGGCTCGACGACCTCCCGGCCCTCGTCGATCACTTCCTCGGGATCTTCGCGGCCCGCCACCGGCGCGAGCGGAAGACCGTGAGCCGCGCGGCGATGAAGAAGCTCGCGGGCTACGATTGGCCGGGCAACGTTCGCCAGCTCGAGCACGTGCTGCTCAACGCGTGGCTCATGAGCGACGAGGCCGAGATGGGCCCCGACGACCTCTCGCTCCCGCAGTCCGCGACGGAGCCGAGGGCGCCGGGCGCGCCCGCTCGACCGCGCACGCCGGGCGAGTTCCGGCTGTCCGAGAAGGAGCGCATCCTCGACGCCCTCGGTCGCGCGGGCTGGAACCGCATGCAGGCCGCGAAGCTCGCCGGGATCCCGCGGCGCACCTTCTATCGCCGCCTGAAGGAGTACGGGATCCTCGAGACTGAGGGCGGCGAGGCCGAGGGCGCGGCGTCGGACTAAGGCGGAACCCAGTTCCGCCGATCCTGAATCGTCCGAAGGCGACGTGCACACGTAGCGGTCATCGAGCCCGGAAGCCCACGGCTCTCGTGAGAAGCCGAAGGCGGGAGCCGTGGGATTTCGGGCTCGATTCAAGTGAGCACCGGCTTGGCCGGGCGCGCGGTGACCGCTCGCTCTCTAGCTCACGTAGTGAACGGGCTCCCTCCCGAGCCAGGTCCGCTGGCGCCGCGCGAAGACCCGCGTCGAGCGCGTGATCGCGCCGACGAGCTCGGCCTCGGGCAGCGCGCCCTCCACCGCCGCCAGCGCCTCGCGGTAGCCCACCGAGCGCATGGCCCGCGCCTCGCGGTGACCAGCCGCCACGAGCGCGCGGACCTCGTCCGTGAGCCCCGCGGCGACGAACGACGCGACGCGCGTGCGAATGCGGGAAGTGAGCTCCTCGGGGGTGCGCGCCGGCGACACGAGCAGGCCGGCGTGCCGGCGCTCCCGGAAGCCGTGCGCCCGCTGCAGGTCGGAGAGCCGCTGGCCGGACAGCTCGAACACCTCGAGGGCGCGGCTCACGCGGAGCACGTCGTTCGGGTGGAGGCGCGCCGCGAGCGCGGGATCCGCTGCTTGGAGCTGCGTGTAGAGTGCATGTGCTCCCTCCCGGGCCACGAGCTCGCGGTGCCGCGCGCGGAGGGCGGCGTCGCCCTCGGGGGCGTCGCTCAGCCCGGAGAGGAGCGCCTTCACCCAGAGGAACGTGCCGCCGCACACGATGGGCGTGCGGCCGCGCGCGCGGAAGTCCGCGAAGGCGCGATCGGCGAGCGCGACGAAGCGCGCCGCGTCGAAGGGCGCCGCGGGCTCGGCGACGTCGACGAGGTGGTGAGGGACGCGCGCGCGCTCCTCGGCGCTCGGCTTCCCCGAGCCTATGTCGAAGCCGCGGTAGATCTGCACGCTGTCGGTGCCCACGATCTCGCCGTCGAGGCGCTCGGCGAGGTGCATCGCGAGGGCCGTCTTGCCGCCAGCGGTTGGCCCGACGACGCAGACGAGCGCGCGCGCCTCGTCGCGCAGCAGCGCCTCCACCGCCGCGGCCTGTCGCGCGAGCTCAGCGTCCGACACGGCGCTCGAGCTCGTCGAAGGGCAGGCGGGTGACGACGGGCCTGCCGTGCGGGCAGTGGCCGGAGAAGTCGACCTCGTCGAGCGCCGTGAGGAGCGCGCGCACCTCTTGGGGGTCGAGCACGTCGCCCGCGCGCACCGAGCCGTGGCACGCGAGCGTCGCGAGCGCGAGATCGACGCGCCCCGAGAGCGGCCGGGTCGCGCTGCGCCCGAGCTCGGCGGCGAGGTCGCGCACGAGGTCGTCGGGCCGCGCCCGCGCGAGGAGCGCCGGCACAGCGTGGACGGCCACGCTCCGCTCGCCGAAGGGGCGCACGTCGAAGCCGAGGGCGGCGATCTCCGGCTCGGCCTCCGCGAACAGCGCGACGAGGGCGTCGCCGACGTCGACCAGCGCTGGGCTGAGGAGCCCTTGGGCCGGCGTCGAGCGCGCCCGACGCGCGCTCGCGAGGCGATGGAACAGCACGCGCTCGGCCGCGGCGTGCTGGTCGAGCAGGTAGAGGCCGTCGGCGCCCTCGCAGACGAGGAAGGTCGCGCGCACCTGGGCCAGGTACCGGAGCGCGCCGTAGAATCCCTCGGCGGGGCCCCCGAAGAGGGCCTCGCGGAGGGGCGCGGCGCCGTGGGATGGGAAGAGCTCTGGCGGGGCGCCCGGCGCGGCGGCGCCCTCGTGGGCCGGCCCGAGCGGGCGATCCGGCGAGTACGCAGGGCGGGAGTCGTCCCGGACGGGCAGCGCGGCCTCGACGTCGCGCGCGCCGTAAGCGTCGGTGGGTGCCTCGCGGCCGAACGCGCCGGCGCGGCTCGGGAGGCCGAGGCCGAGCGCGGGCACCGCGAACACCCGGCCGAGCCCCTCGTTCAGCGCGCGCACGACCGCGCCTTGGAGCTCGCGCGCGTCGTGGAAGCGGACCTCGGCCTTCTGCGGGTGGACGTTCACGTCGACGCGCTCGGGGGGCATGTCGATGTAGAGTACACCGATAGGATAGCGGCCGGGCTCGAGGACCGAGCCGTACCCCTGCGCCACGGCCCGCGCGAGGGCGCGGTCGCGCACGGGCCGGTCGTTCACGAGGATCTCGAGGCCCGTCGCGCCGCTGCGCGCGCGCTCGGGCGCGGAGAGGAACGCGCTGATGCGGTAGGGCCCGCGCTCTCCGAAGACGGCGCGGAGCTCCTCCCCCGGGACGACCTGCGCGACCCGCTCCTCCCGCGAGCCGGCGCGGAGGTACTCGCGCGCGACCTTGCCGTCGCGGAGCAGCCGGAAGGCGACGCCCGGGCGGCACAGGGCCGCGTCGGCGACGACCGCGCCGACGTGCGCGCTCTCGGTCGCGGGGGCCTTCAGGAACTTCCGCCGCGCGGGGACGTTGAAGAAGAGCTCGCCCACGTCGACGCGCGTTCCCACGGCCGCGCCGCAGGGGCCCGAGGGCTGCGGGTGGCCGCCGTGGAAGACGACTCGGAACGCCTCGGCCTGCTCGCGGGCGCGCGTGGTCAGCGTGACCTTCGCGACCGACGCGATGCTCGGGAGCGCCTCGCCGCGGAAGCCGAAGGTCCCGAGGCGCTCGAGGTCCTCGATGCGGGCGAGCTTGCTCGTCGCGTGGCGTTCGAACGCGAGCGCGGCCTCGACGGGCGTCATTCCCTCGCCGTCGTCGACCACCGCGATGCGGCCGAGGCCGCCCTGGTCGATCTCGACGGTGATCCGGGTCGCACCCGCGTCCACGGCGTTCTCCAGCAGCTCCTTGACGACGCTCGCCGGGCGCTCGACGACCTCGCCCGCGGCGATCTGGTTGGCGAGCGCGTCCGGCAGGCGCCGGATGCGGCACGCAGGCGCGGCGCGGGAGACCAGGGTCACTCCTCCGCGCTCGCCGGCTCCAGCAGCTCGCGCGCGCGAGGCCTCGTGAGCGCGAAGATCACGAGCAGCGCGACGAGCGTGCGGGCGCCCAACATGGCGGGCGTCAAGAGCTCCAGCAGGGCCCGGGTGACGCGCTCCTGGCGCTCGCGCTCCTCGACCGACGCGAAGGGGCGCGGCGGGTTGCCCATGCTGCGGACCACGTACACGTCCCGCTCCGCCCAGCGGATCTCCTTCGTCGCGGCGAACGCGACCACCGCGAGCACGGCCTGCACGGAGAGCACCTGCACGAGCGCGCTGCGGCCGCCGGGCTTGCCGGCCAGGCCCCGCGCGGCGAGCGAGAGGATCGCGGCGCCGAGCACGAACGAGGCGGCGCCGAGCGGGAAGGCGTGCCCACGGGCCGCGTCGCGGGCGGAGAACCAGCGCTCGATCGCGCGGTGGATCGCGTGCGTGCAGGGGTTCCTTTCGAAGCGGCTCGAAGAGCGCCTCGCGGGTCCCGGCGCGACGGGAGTCGCCCTCGCCGTCGCCCTCTCGTCGATCGAGATCTGCGCGGCTGAGGATGCGCGAGCGTGCGGTTTTCGTCGCGCCGGGTGACCGACGGAGGTGTCAGCGCGCGAGCGTGAACCACTGCGCGACGACGCACGCGGGGACGAGCACCATCCACGGCCACGCCCCGACGCCCCGCTTCGGATACCGCAAGGTCGACGGCATCAGCACCGCCATCGCGAGCGCGGCGACCACAGGCAAACCGCGGAGCGCCGGGAGCCACGTCTCGACCGTCACCGCGACGATCACGGCTGAGCCCGCCGCGGGCGACGGGACGCCCTTGAAGGTCGGCCCGCGCGGTCCTTCTGCGAGCTCGGCCTCGTCGTAGCGAGCGAGGCGCCACACCGCCCCGAGCGCGTAGAGCAGCGCGCACGCCATCGTGGAGAGCGCCGGCGCGCGCGCCGTGATCAGCGCCGCGGCCAGCGCGACGAAGGCCAGCAGGTCGGCGAGGCTGTCGAGCGTCGCGCCCATCGGAGAGGTGATGCCGAGGCGCCTGGCGATCGCCCCGTCGAGGCGGTCGAAGAGCAGCGACGCCGCGACGCAGGTGACCGCGAGCGGAGTCACCCACGCGCCGCGCTGCGAGACGAGCGTGAGCAGCCCGATCAAGGCCGACGCGGCCGAGAGCAGCGTCACGGCGTTGGCCGGGTTCATGGGCGCGTCACCGTCACGAACGCGTAGAACCACGGCGCTACGAACAGGATGCTGTCGCA
>CAZHGG010000307.1:0-6978 GCA_964531755.1 uncultured Polyangiaceae bacterium | reverse complement strand
GCCGCCCTCGCCGCGGGCCTCGCGCTCGTGGCCGGCGCGGTCGCCGCCGGGCGCCGTCGCCGCTGACCTACTCGCCCAAGAGGTGCACGACGAGCTCGCGCGTGTGCGGCGCGTGGCGGTGCTCGTAGAGGTAGACGGCCTGCCACGTGCCGAGCAGCAGCGCGCCCCCCGAGAACGGCACGGCGAGCTGCGTCGCCGTCAGGGCTGCGCGCACGTGCGCGGGCATGTCGTCGGGCCCCTCGTCCACGTGCTCGAACAGCGGCTCGCCGTCGGGGACGAGCCGCGCGAAGAACCGCTCGAGGTCGCGCAGCACCGCGGGGTCCGCGTTCTCCTGGATGAGCACGCTGGCCGACGTGTGCCGAAGGAACAGCGTCGCGACGCCCTCCGTGAGCCCGCTGCCGCGGAGCTCCCGCGTCACGCGCGCGGTCACGTCGACGAGCTGCCGACCGGAGGTGGTGACGTGGAGGCGCGCGAGGTGCTGGCGGAGCATGCACCGAGGGGTGCCTCGGGGAGTCCCGGGCGTCAATCGCGCTCGTCGGGTGGTGCGCCCCCGATCCACGCCTGCCCGGAAATTCCGCTGCGGGCGGGTGGAACTTGACCTTGCGCACGACCCCCTTTCGACTAGACGTAGCCCATGGCATTCTTCCGCGCTCTGTCCGTTCTCTGCGTCTCGGCCCTCGCCACCACCCTGGCCCTCGGGTGCAGCTCGGCCCCGGTCGAGGAGGGCGACGACGGCACGTCGGTCGACGACATCACGCCCGAGTCGGCGGCCACCATCTGGACGCTCGCGGAGCTCTGCGACTCGAACATCACGCGCCACTCGGCCGTGAAGGCCCAGGAGACCGGCGCGGGCGTGGTGCGCTGGCAGTGCGGCGATCGCGACGGCGTCGACGGTGAGCTCGACCGCGGCCAGGAGTACTGCGAGTACATGGCCGTCTCGAACGGCCGGAAGATCACGAAGGCGGCCGAGATCACGAAGGGCAAGCCGCTCCAGTGCCTCTTCACGTCGGTCTACTCCGACGTCGACGGCCAGAGCCAGTACGACGCATCCGGCAAGAACACCTACTCGTCCGGCGCGATCGACGGCGAGCTCGCCGCGGCCCTCTCCACGAAGGAGAACCTCGACGCCTCCATCGACCCCAAGCTCGTCCGCATGAAGGGCCGCTTCAACACGCGCGGCGCGGCCACCACGCTCATCGCCGACTCGATGCGGCTGTCGGCCGAGAAGGGCACCTCGAAGGAGCGCGCCTACCAGCGCGCCGCCGCGTGCTACCTCGCGAGCAAGACCGCCACGCCCGAGAACCGCGCGAAGCTGAAGAGCATCTGCGAGCGCAACGGCCTCGCCAGCTCGAAGAACTGGAAGAGCGTCGAGGCCCTCGGCGTGAAGGTCGCGGCGCCCAACACCGAGGGCTACGAGCCGCAGCAGTCGATGTACGCGTGCATGTCGGTCAACCGCCTGCAGAACGGCGGCGTCGATTGGCGCATGTCCGACCCGCACATCACCGAGATCGTGGTGCGCGCCTCCCTCGAGTGCGGCTGCCGCTACGACGCGCTCCCCGACGCGCTCGGTGGCTTCCTGCAGGGCACCTGGGCCGCGTCCGACAAGCTGCCTCCCGGCTGCCGTCGCGCCAAGCTGAAGGACGGCACCGAGTCGCAGCAGCTCACCATCTGCGACGTGCCCGCGCAGCGCGTGGCCGAGCTCGAGAACGACTTCGACTACAGCGAGAACCTCTCGAAGCTCTGCAACGAGATGTACGGCAAGGACATCGTCATGACCGCGCCCGCGCGGGCGGTCGAGAAGGCCGGCACTTGCCTCAACAAGACGGCCAGCGCGTTCTGCGCCGACTGGACCAAGGGCGCGAAGTGAGGCTCTCCGGCCGCGCGGCGCCGCTCGGCTTGGCCTGGGCGCTCGCCTCCGCGATCGGGCTGGGTGTGGCGGCGCCCGCGTGCAGCGGCGCCCCCACTGACGAGCCCGTCGAGCAGTCCGAGGAGGACATCGCCGAGGCCGACGGCCTCTTCGGGGACGACCGCGTCGCCGACGTCTTGCGCAAGGACCTGAAGAAGGTCCCCTCCAGCTACGAGCAGGCCGAGAAGCTCTTCGGAATGGGCCGCGCGTGCGCCCGCACCGACTCGAAGGAGGTCTTCGTCGTCGAGGAGGCGCAGACCCGCGGCGAGACCGGCACCGCCAAGACCAGCACCATCCTGCCGCGCGCGATCGTCACGGGCTGCAACACGCCCGACCGCGTCGCTCCGCCCGAGGTCTACGACCCGCAGTGGGGCAGCTACAGCCTCATGATGGCGCTCTTCAGCGATCCCTACAGCGAGGCGGCCAAGCGCGGCGACACGATGGTGTTCGACCGCGTGGAGGTGATGGCCCTCGACCGGCGCACGGGGCTCTACAACTTCTACGTGTTCACGCCGGGGCCCGATCCAGCGGGGCCGGGCGTCATGCAGCGCGTGCGGCTCATGCCGAACAACTCCGTGCTCGTGTACGAGAAGAAGCCCACGTCCAAGCGCACGACGAAGGCGCCCAGCACGAAGGACCGGCAGTGCAACGACTGCCACGTGAACATGGGCCCGCTGATGAACGAGATGTCCGAGCCGTGGACCAACTGGGTCTCGACCCACAAGCTGCTCCCGGCCGACACCAACATCAGCGGCGCTACGAAGGAGATCGTCAGCGAGAGCGCCTCCCTCGACAAGAGCCACACGCGCCTCAGCTTCGCCAACGACCTCGAGAAGATCATGGTCGCCGGCACGGCTGCGTGGAACGAAGGGCTCCCCAAGCAAGACGGTTCCGTGGTCGACCGCACCGGCTTCGTCCAGGCGAACCTCGACGGCGACCAGCCGAAGGGCGTCGGCGGCCTCCTGAAGAGCGTCTTCTGCGAGACCGAGCTGCGCTACACGACGGGCTTCGAGACCGTGCCGCTCGAGGTCTTCGCCGATCCGTTCGTGTTCGGCAGCGCCCTCGTGCGCCCGCTGTCGTACTCGCTCGACGTGTTCCCGCGCATGATGCCGGTGCGCTCCGAGATGGACAAGCGCATCGAGCGCGGCCTCCAGAAGAAGGGCGTCCTCACGTTCGCCACGGTCACCGCGGCGCGCCTCTTCGACGAGAAGAACGACATCTTCTCGCCCACCCGCTGCGCCCTCCACGCGCAGGTGCTCGTGAACCTGCCGACCGACCCGACCAAGGTCGACGCCCACGTGCGCACCGTGCTCCGGGCCGCGGTCGACGGCGCCATCCCGGAGGGGCCGCGCCGCGAGTACGCCCGCGTGCTGCTCGACGACAACGCGAAGGACAAGGTGTCGGCCGCGCGCTCCGCGTACCTCGCGGAGGCCGTGCCGCGCATCAAGGCCGAGTTCGACAAGGTGCAGACGGCCGAGGGCCGCGCGGAGCTCAAGCTCCGCTCCACGGAGCGCAAGGCGCTCGCCCTCAAGATGTTCCCGGGCGCGCGCGTGCCGCTGCCGCTCCTGCCCGCCGAAGAGTGAGCCGCGTCGGCGGTTTGTAGACTTTCGTTTTTATTTTCAAGGGGTTGAGAAGACCATGAAGCTCATTCGTCGCACGCTCTTGCCGCTCGTCGCGCTCTCGACCGCCGCCCTCTCGGGCTTCCTCCTGCCCGCCTGCGGAGGGGCCGACACGCCCGCGGAGGAGACCTCCGACGACGACATCACCGCCGCCGGCGTGCCCGACGACACGTTCCTCTCGAACGTCCTCGCGGGCTCGAAGTGCACCGTCATCGTGAAGGGAAAGCGCACGCGCACGAAGGGGACGGCCGCCTGCCCCACCACGCTCACCGCGATCCTCGACAAGCTCGAGGGAGTCGCGCCGACCGCCGTCGCGCCGTCCGCCTCCTCGACCGGGTCCGCCGCGCCCTCCGGCTCCGGCACCGCGCCGCCCGCGCCCGCGCCTGCGCCCGCGACGAAGCCCGAGTTCTTCGTCGTGTCGGAGCTCGGCGACCGCCCCTCCCTCAACAACACCTACCGCTTCGTCATCGCGGGCGGCGCCGGCGCCTCCAGCGAGAAGCTCTACGTCGCGTCCTTCGCGTCGGGCCAAGGGGCCCCGCAGAGCGGCACGGAGGTCATCGCGTGGAGCGAGAAGATCCAGGCGTTCGCCTACTACAAGGAGGAAGGTGGCAACTGGGTCCGCAAGGGCGACGGCACGATGGTGCCCTCGCAGGCCAAGGGCGCGAAGCCCACGTTCGAGTGCATGGCGTGCCACACGTCGGGCGGCCCGGTCATGAAGGAGCTCCACGACTCGTGGGCGAACTGGACCTCCACGTGGATGACCGTCGCCGACCCGAAGTCGCCCGACGCCACCTTCAACCGCATGTTCGGCAAGGTCACCCGCGCCGACGACATGGAGAAGCGAATCATCGCGTCGGAGCACCTCCACGTGAAGGGCCGCGTCGACCGCGCCAAGGCGGGCGGCGACCTCAAGGGCGTGCTCACGCAGCTCTTCTGCGACGTGGGGGAGGGCACGCTGGTCGCGGCGCACTCGAAGAGCAGCCAGCGCTTCGGCACGGTGAGCACGTTCTCCAGCATGCTCCCCGGCGCGTTCGTCGTCAGCCCGCTCTTCCGCGCGCCGCGCACGGGCACGGGCACCGAGCTCGGCCTCGAGAACAACCTCAAGTTCAGCCTCCCGCAGGTCGACTCGGTGTCGATCGACGCCAAGGCCTACGTCGAGACCCTCACCAAGTTCGGCAGCAAGATCGGCGGGGAGGCCGGCGACTCCATCTTCCCGATGAACGGCCCCGAGAAGAGCTACGCCGACATCGACGTCGTCCAGGAGCTGCTCCGCCAGGGCCTCGTCGACGCCGACTTCGTCGCCGACGTGCTCATGACCGACTTCACGACGCCCGCGTTCTCGGGGCCGCGCTGCGCCCTCGCCGACGCCCTGCCGGCCACCTGGAAGGACCCGGCGGAGCTCAAGACCGCCTTCGCCGCGAACCTCGCGAAGTCGACCGCGCGCGGCGCGAAGGGCCTCGCCGCCCGCCTCGCCAAGACCGACGACGCCGCGGCCCACACCGCGACCCTCGAGGCCTACGGCAAAGCGTGCGCCGATCGCAAGACCGCCAACGCGGCGGCCTTCACGGAGGACACGCTGCGCATCCTCTCGCAGCGGCGCCTCGAGTTCGTCGGCGTCTACGGGAACCTGGTCGAGTCCGACGCGCTCCTCCCGGTCGACAACCTCGGCTCGAAGCCGGGCGCCCAACGCTTCAACGGCGCGACGTGCGTCCTCGAGCCGCAGTCGGCCGCCTTCGTGGGCGAAGAGTAGCGCCCGCGCGGCGCCGCGCGCCACCGGACCTGCCTCCTCGTGGGGCAGGTCCGTCGCTTTTTGTGCCGCGGCGTCCCTCGCGGCGCCTCCCGTCGAAATCGCGGGAACTTCCAGGCTCCTCGCGCGTCCTATCGAGCTGCGCGCTCCCGCGCGCGTTGCTTCGCGCGATCGATCCGGCATACGTTCAGTCCCGGTCGCCAACAGCCTTCGTCCGTCGGGCGACAAGCCCAGGGGAAACTGCCGATGCGCTCGTTTCGTCCGTTCGCGTGCCTCCTCGTGCTCGTGCCGCTCGCGGCGCTGCTGCCCTTCGGCGTCACCGGGTGCAGGGGGCCGTCGCCCGCCGCGGTCGTGGCGCACGGCGACACCTTCGCGGAGCTCCGCGCGGTGAAGGGCGAGCTCACCGTCACCGAGGCCGGTCAGCCCACGCGGGCGCCCTACCCACGGGAGCGCCTGAGCGAGGGCACCGTGGTGACCCTCGGGGCGGGCGGGCTCGCGTGGATAAGGCGCGACACGGGCGCCGTGTGGCTCCTCGCCGGGCCGGCGGAGCTCCGGATGACCGCCGACGCCGCCAAGCTCACCTCGGGGCGCGCCTTCGTCGACGGCGAGGACGGCCCGCCCGTCCGCATCGACTCTCCGCGCGGCGTGATCGAGCTCTCGGACGCGCGGGCGAGCGTCGAGGTCGCGCCGGACGGCACCGAGGACGTCTACGTCCTCCGGGGCGCGGCGCGCGCGGCGGCCCGCCCCGAGCGGGCGATCGCCGGCGAGCGGCTCACCCTGAAGGCCGACGGCAGCGTCGCCCGCAGCTCTGCGGTCGCCTGGGACGACTGGACCGGCGGCCTCGCCACGGCGGATCCCGGCGCGCAGCCGGCGCCCTTCGGGCTCGGGACGGTGGGCGCGAGACCGCCCGGGGACAAGGGCAAGCCGCGCTTCTCGTTGGTGATCGAGCGCCTCGACGTGCGCGTCACGGTCGACCACGATTTCGCCATCACCGAGGTCGATCAGACCTTCGTGAACCCGAGCTCCGCGACGGTCGAGGGCATCTTCAGCTTCCGCACGCCGCCCGGCGCGGTCCTCCACAAGTTCGGCGTCGACCGCGAGGGCGAGGTCGTATGGGGGCGCGTGAAGGAGAGCGCCGCGGCCAAGGCGCAGTACGAGAGCAACGTCTACGCAGGCTCCACCGAGGACCCCGCGCTCCTCTCGTGGGTCGGGCCCGGCGTCTACAACGCGAGGCTCTACCCCATCCAGCCGGGCGCGCGTCGTCGCGTCGTCACGCGCTACGCCGAGTGGCTCTCCCGACAGGGCCCGAAGGCCGATCGTCGCCTCTACGTGTACCCCATGGCCGCCGAGGGCGCGCGCGCCTCGCTGCCCCGCATCGAGGAGCTCCGGGTGTCGCTCGACCTCGCCCGCGCAGGCGCCACGCGCGTGCGCGCGGGCATGAACGGCCGCGCCGAGGGCAAGAGCGTGGTCATCCAAGCGTTCGATCTCGTCCCGCGGGCCGATCTCGCGGTCGAGCTCTTCGACGGGGGCGAGAGCGAGCCTGTGGCGTACCGCGCGCGCCACGCCCTCACCGCGGCGGACATCCCCATGAACGCCGATCCGAAGTTCGCCGAGCAGGTCTCGAAGGAGGAGCCCGACTACCTGCTCGTGCCGCTCCGCGGCGCCGCGACCGAGGCCGCGGCCCCGAAGGGCATCGACCTCGCGAT
>CAZHGG010000306.1:0-6980 GCA_964531755.1 uncultured Polyangiaceae bacterium | reverse complement strand
AGCGCCACCACGACCGCCGCCACGAGCCAACCGCGGCCAGCCCTCGCGAGGCACGCGATCGCCACGCGCGCCGCGAGCGCCCGCGCGGACGCCTCGCCAGAGGCGGGCGGGGGAGCGCGGTCGTCCGTTCGCGGCCGGAGCCTCATCGCGCCGGTACGGTAGCGGATCCCCCGAAAAAGTGGGGACAACGCGCCGCGCCGCTCACTCGAACTGGAGCCGGAAGCGGAAGTCGACGCCGAGGTTCGGGAAGGACGCCGACGCGGTGTTGTTCACGTTGTCCGCCGTGGCCTGGACGCTCGTGCTCCGCGAGAGGCGCCACTCGACGTTCCCGCGGATCTGGTCGTCGGTGAAGCTCTTCGTGATCGACGCGCGCACGTCGTCCGTGAGGCGGCGGCCGACCGTGATCTGCGGCTCGGTGCGGCCGGTGCGCGGCGAGTACGAGCTTCCAAAGCGAAAATCGTCAATGATATTGACGGCCTGCTTGACGGCGCCGCCCGTCCCGCTCACGTTCGCGAAGGCCTGGGCGATCGCCGTGCCCAGGTCGCCGATGCGGGCCTGATCGAGCTCGGTGCGGGTGAGGCCCACCGTGAGCAAGAGGACGATGTCTTCGCGCGAGAGGGCCGGATCGGCGGTCATGTCGAGCCGGAGGTCCTGCCCCTCCGCGTACTCGCCGTACGCGTGCAGGTTGATGCGCCAGGAGGCGCCGCTGCGCCCGGTCACGCTCTGCGCCGAGTTGCTGCCGCTCGAGAAGCGCCGGTAGTCGGTGCTGGCGACGATGTCGACGTAGGGTTGGATCTTCGACGCGTCCTCGAACGTGATGATGGCCTGCTGGACGTCGAAGTCGTTCGCGAGCAGGTGGAGCCGCCCACCGGGCAGCGCGCGCACCTCGCCGCGCAGGCCGACGCGCTGGTTCGTGCCGCTCACCTGGAGGCCCTGCGGGCCGAGGCCGAGCTGCGCCTCGACGAGGTTGTTGCGGATGCGCAGCGGGGCCGTCGCGCGGACCACGAGATCGGGGCCGAACACGACCGTGTCGAGCGAGGGGTCGTAGCCCTTCACGGCCGTGCGCGCGGCGCCCCCGCGGAGCGCGTCGTTCACGTCGATCGCCATCGCCCGTGTGTACTCGAGCGCCGAGAGCGAGACCTCGCCCGCTACGTGCGGGAGGCGCGCGCTGCCCGCGCCGGTGGCGAGGGCGTTGTAGGTGACGCGCAGATCGGTGTCGACCGCGGCCGTCACGCCCTCCGCCGGCTTGAGCTGCAGCCCGCGCGACACGACGCGAGCCTCCATCGAGCCGAGCTGGTTGCCGCGGAGCGGCGCCCGCCCCGTGAGCGAGACGACGCCGCCCGCGAAGTCCGCCCTCGCGCGGGTGACCCGCAGCTCCTCGTCGTCGGCCACGAGGTCGACGTTGAGCGACGAGATGGCGCTCGGCAGCCCCTGGATGGTGAGCTCTGCGTCGCGCAGGCGCGCCTCGCCCGAGATGTCGGGCTGGAGCGCGCGCCCGGTGACCCGCATGGCCCCGCTGAGCTTCCCGCTCGCCCGCGTGAGCTTGGGGACGATGCCGGAGAAGATGCCGAGGTCGACGGGCGCGAGCTCGGCGCGGAGGTCGAGCGTGGGGTCCTTGCTGGACACGCGGGCGAGCCCGCCGCGCAGCGTGAAGGTGCCGTGGAAGTTGTTGCCCGAGGCGATGTCGAAGCCGAGCGGCGGGAAGGCGATCGCGTCCTCGCTGTAGAGGATCTGCACCGGCGTCGGCTGCCACGTGATGCGCTGGTCGCCGCGAAAGAACGAGATCGACTTCGGCGCGAACGTGACCTTCGCGTTGGCGAGGTCGTCGAAGCGCAGGCGCTCGACCTCCATGTCGGCGGAGAGCTCGCCGCCGGTGGTCTCGACGGGCTCGACGGCGTCGAGCTCGTCGGCGCTGCGCGGGGAGTAGCTCGCCATGCCGAGCACGAGCCCGAGGTCGACCTTCCGGAAGAGCGCTTTGCCGGCGATGTTGGGCGATTTTTCCCGGGAAATGACCACGTCTTTCAGCGTGATCTGCCGGTCGAACAGATCGCCGGAGAGGAGGTAGTCGCCCGCGGAGCTCGTGTCCGCCAGGTACGCCTGGAGATCGAACGGCTTGGACGGCGGCAGGCACTTGCCCGTGACCCGGCGCGGCGGCTCCTTCGGCGGAGCCGGCACGACCTCGAAGTGCACGTGCGAGGCGCCGAGCTTCTTGCCGCGGAAGCGGATCGGCGTGACCTCGGCGTCGCCGTTGACGTAAATCGCGCTCCCCGTCCCGCCTACGCGCGCGACGACCGACACCGCGCCGTCGATGCCGGGCGCCGCGGCGCCGAGGGCCGCGATGCGCGAGAGCGGCACGCCGTCCACCGCCACGTTCCCCCGGAGCTCCCCGCCCCGCGCGAGCTGGAGCGAGCCCAGCACCGACCCCACGGGGCTCTTGCCCTCCCGCTGCACCTTGTGGAGCGTGAGCGCGCGCACGAAGAGCTCGGCGCCGTCGATCCCGCCGCGCGGGTCGTACCAGCGAAACTCGAAGTCGGCCTTGCCCGCGTCGAAACGCTCCCCGAAGAGCATGACATCGCGCACGGAGGCCTGCGACGCCACCGAGATGAAGCCGCCCTTGCACTCGTCCTCCGGGCCGCCGAGCGCCACGTGGAGGCGCACCGTGGCGTCGTCGACCTTGCCGTCGATCGGGTCGAAGCGCGGGTCGCGGTGGAGGCCGAAGATCGACAGGAGGCCGACGTCGGCCTTGGGGTCCTTCTCGCGATCGCCGGAGGGCTCCTTCAGGAGGAAGCTCTTCGTGGTGATGGTGGCATCGAGCCGCATGGCGGCCGGGCCGCCGAAGTCGAGGCGTCCCGTGGGCATCTGGTACTTGCTCTTGCCCTTCGTGCCGGAGATCTCGGAGAGATCGAGCACTCGGCCGCGGAGCGCCACGCGGCCACCGTCGACGTCGCCGAGCTTGAACTCGTTGAGCTCGTAGCCCGTGATCTTCTTCACGACGCCGTCGATCTTCGGATCGCCCTGCGTGTTGAAGACGTCGACCTCGACCTCGGCGAACCCCTTCATCTTGATGTTGCCGATCGGCGAGATCTCCTCGAGGTCGACGCGGGCGTTCGGGATGTCGACCCGCAGGCCGCCCGCGTAGCCGATGAAGACCACGCGGCCGTCGACCACGCTGCTCCCGGTGACCAGCCTCGGAGAGACGAAGCTCACTCCGTCGGGGCGCACGGAGAAGTGCGACTGAAGCTGCGCCTCGCGCAGGCCGATGATGCGCGAGCGGCCGGGGTCGGCGACCGGTGAGTCGTAGACCGCGAACTCGCCCGTGCGCGCCACCAGGTCGGCGTCGAGCTTGAGCGGCACCAGCGACCCGCCGAAGTGGGGCACGTGGACCTCGTCGATGTCCCACCGCACGTGCGCGTGCTGCGAGACCCCGAGCTCCGCCATGAGCTTCACGAAGTCGACGCCGCGCACGTCGACCGTGGCCGACACGGCGTCCTCGCTGGCGGGCTCCAGCGGGTGCACCTTCACCTTGGTGAGGTTCGCCTCGCCGCCGGCGATCTTCACCGACAGGCGCTGGCTCTCGAGCACCTGCGTGCCCTTGCGCGCGGGATCGGTCTCCTTGCGCAGCACGAGATCGCCGTCGATCTCCTGGGCGAAGGTGTAGTGGTCCACGCGCACGCCCTCGGCGTGGATGGTGCCCTTGAAGTCGGGCAGCTCGTTGACGGAGGAGAACTTGGCCTCGCCGTCGAGCCGCACCCAGCCGTCGGTGTCGGGCGCGCCGGGCGCCCGCGAGGCGAGCGCGATGGGCGCGCGCACGAGCAGGTGGCCGTCGACGCGGGGGAACGTCTCGCCCTCGGCCGGGAGGAGCAGCGTGGTGTGGTGGAGCTCGAGATCCAGCCGCCGCTTGTCGGTCTGGGGCAGCGAGCAGCCGGTGAACGTGTCCCCGAGGGGATCGAGATCGATCCCGCCGTGGGTGATGAAGCGCCGCACGAGGATGCGGCCCGACTCGACGCGGACGCGGGCGTCGAGATCGCACAGCATGTCGTCCTCGGAGTCCACGTCGACGCGGCGCTTCGCGTCCCCGGGGTCGACGATCCGGAGCCAGGTGGAGCGCGCCACCCCCACGCGGAGGGCGATGTCGAAGTCCGAGGCGGCGACCGGCGACACCTCCTCGGCGGTGACGTCGACGTCCACGTCGGTGAGCGTGACGTGGAAGGCGTCGACCGCGAGGTCGACCTGGGCGTCGCTGACGCTGACGACGTTGAAGGGCGCGCGGAACGGCTTCTTCTCCTTCGACTCGGGCAGCTTCACGTCGAGGTTGGCGAGCTTGCCGTCCTTCCCGAGGACGACCCGCACGTGGGGGCCGTCGACGTCGATCTCGTCGATGTCGAGCTTGCCCGCGAGCAGCGCGAAGAGCCGGGGGCGGGCGCGCGCGCGCCGGGCCTCGAGGAACGGGCCGCGGCCGTCGGTCGCCTCGACGCGGATGTTGCGCAGCTCCACGGCGAGGGGCAAGAGCGAGAGGTTCAGGTCGTACCGCGCCGTGACCCCCTGCTCCTTGATGAGCTTGGCCGTCTCCCGCGCCGCGAAATTCCGCACGAGGTTCGTGCGCGCGAGGGCGGCCACGCCCACCGGCACGAGCCCGACGAGCGCGAGGAGCGTCGACAGGAAGAGCGCCAGGGCGCGCCCCCACGCGAAGCGCCGCTTCTTGCGCCGGACGGGGAGGAGGGTGGAGGAGCGAGGCATGCGAGGCTGGGCGGGTTCCCCGTGAAAAGTAGCCCGTCCGGCCGATTCGTTCCCGGGAATCGTGCCCCCCAGGGGCGCCGCCGGCCGGCCGCCGCCGGCCGGGGGAGCGCGCCCGGCACCGGAGGGAGCGCGCCGCGCGCCGGAATGGGCTATGCGTGTGCGCCATGCGGCGGAGGTCGGAGGGTGTCGTGGGCGCGGATCACATCGTGCCCGCGCTCATCGAGCGGGTGGAGCGCTGCGAGCCGCGCGAGGTGGTGGAGCGGCTCGAGCCGTTCGTCCTCGAGGAGCGCCGCGCGCGGCTGAAGAGCGTGCTCGACGCCCGCCTCGAGAGCGTGGCCGTGCTCTTCGACTCGCCGCACGACCCGCACAACGGCGCCGCCGTGCTGCGCTCCTGCGAGGCGTTCGGCGTGCAGACGCTCCACGTGCTCGAGCGCCCGCAGCGCCCCTTCCTCGTGGCCCGCGCGGTGGCCCGCGGCGCGGAGAAGTGGGTCGACATCGTGCGCCACGCGAGCGTCGCCGACGCCGTGGCGCGCGCCAGGGCCGCGGGCTTCGAGCTCATCGGCACGCACCCGGAGGGCGAGCTGGATCCCGAGGCCCTCGCCGGCGTACCGCGGCTCATGCTCGTGCTCGGCAGCGAGCGCGAGGGCATCGCGGAGGAGCTCTCGGCGGCCTGCTCGCGCCGCGTGCGCGTGCCGATGCGCGGCTTCGTGGAGAGCCTCAACGTGAGCGTCACGGCGGCGATCCTGCTCTCCGCGGCGACGCGGGGCCGCGCCGGCGATCTGCCCACGGCCGAGAAGGCCCGGCTCTACGCGCGGGGCCTCTTCTTCTCCGTGAACCGCGCGCGCGAGCTGCTCGACGAGGCCCGATGAGCACGAAGCTGCCCAGGGTCACCTTCTTCAAGAATGGACCGCTGCAAATCAAGGAGCCGGTCACGCTGTTCGACGGCGACACCCAGACCGAGATCGTGCCCGAGACGTTCCCGGTGTACCTGTGCCGCTGCGGGGCCAGTAAAAACAAGCCCTTCTGCGACGGCGCGCACAACCGCGTGGGCTTCGACGGCGCGTGCGTGAAGGGCGCGCGCGGCTGAGCGAGCCCCTCGCGCCAGCAGCCTGTTGATTTACGGACCGAGGCCCGTCGTCGTCCGCGCCCGGCCCGCCGAGGCGCGATCCGAGGAGCGCGCGGAGCCTAAGTTCGTCTTTCGAGGTGAGCCCGCACCGCAGGATCGCAACGAAGGCGGCCGGGATGCGGCGGCGATGGGCCGACGGGAGTCAATCCACGGGTCGCTAGGCCTCAGCGCGGGGGCGGCGGCGGCAGCGCGCGCTGGTGCAGGCTGATGATCGGCACCCCGTCGTGCGTGAGCACGTAGGCCGGGGCGACGTGGCCGTAGTCGGCCCAGATGTTGTAGTCGACCTCGGCCATGTGGAGCTCGTGGTGCACGATGGCGAAGTCCGACTCGCTCGGCGAGCCGACGCCGCGCAGATCCGGCCGGAGGCGGCGCTCGTCGAGCATGCGGAGCCACGAGTCCCAGGCGGTGTCGTGGATGTACACCGAGGCGTTCGGCGGCGCGTGCGCGCGCAGCCAGGGGTCGAGGCTCTGCGTGGTGAACCCCCAGAACTGCCGGTTCAGCCCGAGGTCGGCCGCGCCGGGCGCGCCCCCCACGAGGGGCACGTACGACGACAGCCCGAACGGGTGCGAGTGCTGCGTGACGACGAGGGGGCCTAGGAGCACGCTCGCGCCGAGGGCGGCCGTCAGCGCGGCCGTCAGGGCGCCGCGCCGGGGCCCGACGAGCTTGTCCTTCAGGGCCTCCTCCGCGCGGGTGAGCACACGATCGAAGCCATGCCCCGCGAAGATCATGAGGAACGGATAGGCGGTGATCCAGTGTTTGGTGCCGCCGAAGATGGGTGTCCGCGGGAGCAAGAAGACGGCGAGCGGGACGACGGCGGAGAGGAAGAGGAGCGCGGTGCTCTCCTCGCGCTGGCCGAGCGCGAGCGCGGGAGTGGGCGCCGCGACCGCCGCAGCGGCGGGCGTCGTCTTGGTGAGTCGCGCGAGGAGGCCGCGCGCCCACGCCGCCGCGCGCGCCAGCTCCACGCGACCCCAGCTCCCTGCGCCGATGAACGTGAGCAGCAGGGTGACCGTCGGGACGGTCGCCAGGATCATGAAGGGCATATACCCCTTTGGAGAGGGCGGGCCAAAGTAGTTCTTCCCGAAGAACTCCATGTTGTAATACTCGTGGTTCATGTGAA
>CAZHGG010000305.1:0-7004 GCA_964531755.1 uncultured Polyangiaceae bacterium | reverse complement strand
GAGCCGCGGGTGAGCTCGCGCGCGCGCCCGCCGCGGAGCCGCTCGAGGGCTGCGGCCACCATGACGGCGTCGGGGCGCGCGGTGCGCTCGGTGGCCAACATCCACGCGACCAGAGAGCCGAGCGCCGTCGGGACCGAGGGCGCGAGATCGCACGGATCCGGGGGCGGCTCCGTGAGGCGGCGCTTCAGCACGACGTCGAGGCTGTCGCCCTTGAACGGGCGGTGCCCGACGAGCAGCTGGAAGAGGATGAGCCCGAGCGCGTACACGTCCGTGCGGCCGTCGATCGGCTCGCCCAGGAGCTGCTCGGGGGCCATGTAGGCGGGCGTGCCGGCCGAGTCCCCGCACGCGCCCACGCCGACCTGCTGCGCGATGCCGAAGTCCGTGAGCACCGCGCGGGCGGAGAAGCCGTCGCGCAGCCGGAGGATCACGTTGGCCGGTTTCAGATCGCGGTGCACGATGCCGGCTGCGTGCGCGGCGATGAGCCCCGCGGAGAGCTCGCTCGTGATGCGGAGCGCCGCGCCGAGGCTAGGGGTGCCCTCGGCGAGCGTCGCGCGGAGGCTCGTCCCCGCGACGAGCTCCATCGTGAGGAAGAACCGCCCGCCGTCCTCGCCGAGGTCGTAGATGCGGCCCACGTTCGGGTGGGTCACGCGGCGCGCGAGCTTCACCTCGCGGCGCACGGACTCGAAGAGCGTCCCGTCGTCGGAGGGGGCCGTGACGAGCTTGAGCGCGACCGTCTCGTCGAGCGTGCGGTCGTGGGCGGCGAACACCACGCCGCTCGCGCCCTCGCCGAGGCGTTGGTCCAGCCGATAGCGCCCGCAGAGCACCTCCCCGAGCTGCGCCGCGCCCGCTCCCGCGCTCGACCCACCCATGCCTCGAGCGTAGCCAAGTTGGCGGCCGCGGTCCGCAAATCGTCGGCGCCGCCGGCCCCGGTCACCCGAGCGCGCGCAGTCGCGCGACGCGGCCGTGGCCGCCCTCCCGCGAAAGGGCGTCCAGGCCCGTCTGCATCGCGCAGACCACCTCGTCCCCGCAGCGTGCGACCGTCGCCGGGTCGTCCGCGGCCTCGGCGGGGAGGTCCCAGGCGATGGGAGCGAGCACGCGCACGCGGATGCGGACGGGCAGCGGCAGGTACGGCAGCGGGCCCACCGCGACGCCCCACGGCAGGCACAGCACGAGCGGCAGCACCTCGATCCGCGTGAGGCGCTTGAGGCGCAGCCGGCGAACGAGCGCTCGCCCGTCGGTCAGCACGTGAAAGGCCTCGTGGGCCCCCGCGGAGACGATGGGCACGATGGGCACGCGCGCCCGCAGCGCGGCGCGGACGAAGCCCCGCCGCGCGCCGAACACCACCTCGCCCGCGCGGGACGCGGGCCGAAACGCGTCGAGATCGCCGCCCGGGTACACCAGCACCTTGGACCCGCGGCGCAAGAGCGCGAGCGCGACCTCCTGCCGCGCGGGCACGGCCCCGACCCGCAGCAACAGCTCGCGCAGGCCGGGCACGCGGAACGCGACGTCGTGGGCGAGGCCGTACGAGGGCTCGTCGACGCCGAAGTGCCGCCACCACGCCGCCATGAGCGCGAGCGTGTCGGGCGCCATGATGCCGCCGTTGTGGTTGCCCACGGCGAGCGCCGGCCCCGGCGGCACCCGATCGAGCCCCTCGACCTCGCTGTGGTGGTACCGCTCGACCCACGCCGCGAGGGTCGCGAGGTGCCGGCGGATGAACTCGGGGTCGCGGTCGCCGCCAACGTCCGGCATCCGGCGAGCGTAGCAGGCGTCCACGGCGCGTGACGTACGGGCCAACCTTCGGCAAGCTCGTCACATGACGGACGGCACGCGATCTCTCCTCGGGCTCCTCGTCGTGGCCGCGTGCGCCTGGCTCTCGGCGGGCTGCGCCACGCGCTACGACCGCGTGAGCCTCGGCAACCTCGAGGTGCACACGTTCACGCGCGGTCACGCCAACGTGCACGTTCTCGTGGAGGACGGCCGCTCGCTCGCCGTGGACAGCGGGCTCGCCCGGAACGCGCCGGACCTCGACGCCGACATGCGCGCGGTCGGCCTCGATCCGCGGCGGCTCGGCGCCATCGTGCTGACGCACGGCCACGCCGACCACGCTGGCGGCGCGCGCTATTTTCAGCAGCGGTACGGGACGCGCGTCGTGGCCGGCGAGGGAGACCGCGCGATGCTCGCCCGCGGGACGAACGATCCGCTGTGCCCCACGGGCGCCCTCGCGCGCATGCGCACCGCGGAGGACCTCGGCGAGACCTTCTCGCCCACGCGCGCCGACGTCTGGATCTCCTCGGCCACGTCGCTCTTCGAGCTCACCGGCGTGCACGCGCGGGTCGTGCCGGTGCCGGGGCACACCCCCGGCTCGATCGCGGTCGTCGCGGGCACCGGCGCGTTCGTCGGCGATCTGCTGCGGGGCGGGCTCGTGGGCACGGGCGCCGAGCTCCATTTCTACATGTGCGACGTGCCAGGAAATGCTCGTGATATCGGAAGGTTGCTGGCGACCGACGCGCGCGCCTCGACCACGCTGTTCGTCGGTCACTTTGGGCCCGTGACGCGCGACGAGGCCATCGCCCGCTTCCTCGAGTAGCGGCGCTACCTTCCTACGGCGGGCTTCGGGCCGGGAGCCGCGTCGCGCCCGTCTGCGCTGGCGTCGGCGGGGGCCGCGGCGTCGGGGCGGGGCCGGGCGCTCGACGGGGCGAGGGGTGGCTCGCGGCCCTCGGGGCTCATCGTGGGGAGCCCCGCGTCGGTGAACACCTCGAGCACCACGGGGACCCCGCCGGGCGCGAGCTTCGCCTCGATGCGCACCTTCTCCAGGTACGACACGACGCACGCGCGCTTGTCGGCGACGTCGAGCGCGACCCTCACGGCCACGCCCACCTTGCCGCTCTTCTGCGGGCTCTCGGAGAGCTCGAAGGTGCCGGGCATCGTGCACTGCTCGACCGCGATGTTCACGGGTGCGGGGAGGGTCTTGGCGCGGCACGTGAGGTCGTTCTTGCCGAAGCTCGCCGCCCGCTCGCCGACGGAGCCCCGCTGCGCCGCGTGGCCGTAGCACTCGATGGCGTCGCCCGAGTCGAAGCGCATGGCGAGCTCGGTCTCGCTGCGGTCCTCGAGGGTGAGCGTGCAGGTGCGGGTCCACGTCGAGTCGGCGCGTTCGCCGCCGCGGTAGCCGCCCGTGAAGGTGCACAGACCCGTGAAGGTGCCCGTGAGGCGCGCGGGCTTCGAGCAGCCGAGCGCGGCCGAGGCGAGGGCGAGCGCGAGCGCGGCGGCGCGCGCGGGGGCGAGGGCGATCGGGAGCAGCGGCACGAGAAACGACGGTACCATGGCTGCGTGACAGCCCTCGAAGGTCGAACGGTCGTGCTGGGAATCACCGGGAGCGTCGCGGCCTACAAGGCCGTGGAGGTCGCGCGCCTCTTGTTGAAGGAGGGCGCGCGGGTCGAGGCGGTGATGACCCGCTCGGCCGAGCGGTTCCTCGGGGCGGTGACGCTCTCCGGGATCACCGGCCGGCCCGTGCTTCGCGACATGTGGGACGCGTCCTCGCCGGGAGAGCTGCACGTCGCCCTGGCCGATCGCGCCGACTGCGTGCTCGTCGCGCCGTGCACGGCCGACGCGCTCGCGAGGTTCGCGGCGGGGAGGGCCGACGACCTGCTCGCCGCGCTCGTGCTCTCGGCGCGCGGGCCGGTGCTCGTGGCGCCCGCGATGCACCCGCGCATGTGGGGCCACCCGGCCACGCAGCGGAGCGCGCGCACGCTCGCGGAGGACGGGCGGGTGACGATCGTCGGCCCCGCCTTCGGCGAGGTGGCCTCGGGCGACGTGGGGCTCGGTCGGATGGTGGAGCCGGCCGACCTGGCCGCGGCGACCCGCGCGGCGCTCGGGCCTCGCGACCTCGCCGGGCGGCGCGTGCTCGTCACCGCGGGCCCCACGCACGAGCCGCTCGACCCAGTCCGCTTCCTCGGGAACCGGTCGAGCGGCAAGATGGGCTTCGCGCTCGCGCGTGCGGCGCGGGCGCGCGGCGCGGAGGTCGTGCTCGTGGCCGGCCCGGTCTTCGAGCCCACGCCGCCGGGCGTTCGCCGGGTCGACGTCACGACGGCGCTCGAGCTCTCCGCGGCGATCGACACAGAGGTCGGGCCCGAGGTCGACGGCGTCGACCTGCTCATCATGGCCGCCGCGGTGGCGGATTTCCGGCCCGCGAGCCCGAGCGAACGGAAGATCAAGAAGGCGCCTGGCGCCCCGCCGCCCGTCCTGGCGCTCGCGCAGAACCCCGACCTGCTCGCCGGCCTCGGCGCGCGGCGCGCCGCGGGCGGCGCGGTGCTCGTGGGGTTCGCCCTCGAGACCGGCGACGACACGGAGATACTGGCCTACGCCGAGCGGAAGCTCCGCGACAAGCGCGTCGATCTGGTCGTGGCGAACCGCGCCGACGAGTCGCTCGGGCGCGGCACCAACCGGGTCGCGCTGCTCGCGACGGACGGCGCGACGTGGCTCCCCGAGGCCACGAAAGAGGCCCTGGCCGAGCGCATCCTCGACAAGGCGCTCGCCCTCTCGCGGCCTCACTGAGCCAGGCGCGCCCCGCTCACGGCTGGGCGAGGCGCGCGAGCTCCGGCGCGAGCGACGTGAGCGCGCCCTTGGCGCTGACGGCGCGGGCGCCCGCGTCGAGGTAGCTCGCGACCTTCGCCTTGGGGGCCTCGCACACGAACACCGGCAGCCTCGAGGTCGCCGCGGCGGCGCCGAGCGCCACGAGCGCGTCGAGCACGTCCAGGCTGGGCAGCAGCGCATCGAGCACGAGCGCGCGCGGCGGCGAGGTGGCGACGGAGAGGAGCGCGCCGGCGCCGCTCGTGGTCACGACGACCTCCACGTCGAGCGGCCGAAGGGCCCGGCGCAGCGGCCGAATGTCGAGGTTCCCGCGCTTGGCGAGCAGCACCGTGAGCTCGCGCGGGCTCGCGGCCGTGGGCATGGGGAGCCCCTCGGCCTCGCAGAACGCGACCACGTCCTCGGCGCGGACGCGGTAGTGCTCGCCCGGCGTCTTGACGGCCGGGAGCTTCCCCGTGCGGAGCCAGGCCGTCACGGTGCGGGGGTGGATGCCCCACGCCTTGGCGAGGACGCTCGGCCTGACGAGGGCGGCCATGCGGTCGACCGTAACAGCGTGCGCCTCGCGGCGCACGCGGCGACGCCGAGCGCAACACTCGGCGTAACACCGCGTGAGTGTTACGCCGAGTGTTACGCTGCGGCGATCGAGCGTAACACCATGAATAGAACAATATCATGCAGTTACACTGCATTCATCGCTGGCACGGCCACTGCATATGTCCCGGCGCGGCGTCACAGCGGCGCGCAGCACGGAGGGACTCGACAATGGCTCACGCAATCAGCAGCAAGGTGGCACCGGTGGACGCGTTCTCGAGCGACGAAGCCCTCGTCGCGGGGCTCGTGGCCAAGGAGCCCCGCGCCTGGCGTGAGCTCCAGACCCGCTACGGCCGCATGGTGACCCGCTGCATCGCGAAGGTGACCCGGCGCTTCGCGTCGCGGGTCTCCGAGGACGACGTCCGCGAGATCGAGGCGACCTTCATGGTGTCGCTCTTCGCCAACGACATGCACAAGGTGCGCTCGTTCGACGCCTCGCGTGGCCACCGCTTCTCGAGCTGGCTCGGCATGCTCGCCATCAACTGCGCCTACGACCACCTCCGCTCGGTCAAGCGCGAGCCGCTGAAGGAGATCCTCGGCGACGACCTCGACCTCGCCTCCGAGCTCCCCGATCCGTTCGAGGCGACCGCCACCCGCGAGCGCGCCCGCATCGCCTCCGAGTCGCTCGCGAGCTTCAGCGAGAAGGACCGCACGTTCGCCGAGCTCTACTTCGTCGAGGGCCTCGAGCCGGAGGCGGTCGCGCGGGTGATGAACATCAGCGTGAAGACGGTGTACTCGAAGAAGCACAAGATCCAGGCCCGCCTCGAGGCGGCGCTCTCCCAGATCGCCGCCTGAGACGGGCCGGCCTCGGGCCGCCACCCCAGAAAATCGAGCCCCGAGCCCACCTGGCGTGCGCTCGGGGCTCGCGTTTCGGCGCCCGATGGACCACTCTGGGGCGCGGATGGCCCCGGATCCGCTCGCCCTCGTCGGGACCACGATCGCCGACAAGTACCGCGTCGAGTCCGTCGTGGGCGAGGGCGGCTTCGCCGTCGTCTACAAGGCCACCCACCTCGTGTGGAACCTGCCTGTCGCCTTGAAGGTGTTCAAGGCGCTGGGGGAGGTCCGCGAGGCGCGGCGCAAGCAGCTCCTCGACGATTTCGTCCGCGAGGGCAGCCTGCTCGTGGAGCTGTCGGAGCGCTCGACCGCCATCGTGCAGGCGCGCGACATCGGCATGGTCACGCTGCCGGGCGGCGAGGGCGTGCCGTTCATGGTCCTCGAGTGGCTCGACGGCGAGACCCTCGAGGCGCTCATCGCCCGGGAGGCCGCGGCCGGCAGGGCCCCGCGGTCCCTCGCCGCGGCCACCGCGCTGCTCGCCCCGGTCGCCGAGGCGCTCGCCCTCGCGCACGCGAAGGGCATCGCGCACCGAGACGTGAAGCCCGGAAACGTGTTCGTCGTGGGCGACGTCTACGGCGTCCACACGGTCAAGCTCCTCGACTTCGGCATCGCGAAGGTCGTCCAGGAGGCGGCGAAGGAGGACTTCCGGAAGACCACCGGGCGCTCCTCCTTCACGCCCCTCTACGCCGCCCCGGAGCAGTTCGACCGCACGCTCGGGGGCACGGGTCCCTGGACCGACGTGTTCGCGTTCGCGCTCGTGTTCGTCGAGGTGCTCCTCGGCCGCGAGGCGCTGCAGGGCGACAGCCTGCTCGAGCTCGCGCGCGCGGCGGCGAACGAGCGCGTGCGGCCGAGCCCACGCGGCCGCGGCCTCGACGTCCCCGACGCCGTGGAGGCCGTGTTCCTCCGCGCGCTCGCCGTGTTGCCCGAGCGGCGGTACCAAGACCTCGGCGAGCTGGCGGGCGCGCTCGATCGCGCGCTCGGCGACTCCGGGCACG
>CAZHGG010000304.1:0-7009 GCA_964531755.1 uncultured Polyangiaceae bacterium | reverse complement strand
GGAGGGGCTCGCCGCGCCCGCGCAGCGCCGCGGCCTCGGACGCCTCGCCCAGCCGTCGCGCCGCCTCCTCGCGGGTGGCCGCGAAGGGCAGCGCGAGCGCGAGCTTCCTACCGGGCACGCCCGCGCAGCGGGCCGCGAGGGCCCCGAGCAGGCGGTCCCACTCGAGGTCTCGGCGGGTCTTGGGTGGGCAGGGCGAGGGGCAGGGATCGAGCGCGGTCATGGGCGTGGGTCGCGGCCGCGGCAGCGCGCCGCGGGGCGCGGAGTGATAGCGCGCGGCCACGCGTCGCGCAGCGGCAATCTTGGCGAGAGGTGCTACCGTCCGACGGGCGATGGCGAACGGGAGCCCGAAGGGCAGATCACGAGCGGCGGCGAAGGCGACGGCGGAGCCCGAGGCCGAGGTCGCGGGCGCGCGCGAGGGGCGGCCCCTGGGCGGCGGGCTCCAGGGCGACGACGTGCGCTACGACCGCGCGCTGCGGCCCAAGGTATTTGCAGACTACATCGGTCAGGAGAAGCACAAGGAGAACCTCCGCGTGTTCGTCGAGGCGGCGCGCCGGCGCGGCGAGCCGCTCGATCACCTGCTGCTCTCCGGCCCGCCGGGCCTCGGCAAGACGACGCTCGCGCAGATCCTCGCCGCCGAGATGGGCGTCACGCTGCACATGACGAACGGGCCCGTCGTCGAGCACAAAGGCGCGCTCGCGGGGCTCCTCACGAAGCTCGGCCCGAACGACATCCTCTTCATCGACGAGATCCACAGGCTGAACCCGATCGTCGAGGAGAGCCTCTACCCGGCGCTCGAGGACTTCCAGATCGAGGTCGTCACGGGCGAGGGCGCGTTCGCCTCGTCGATCCAGATCCCCGTGAGCCCCTTCACGCTGGTCGGCGCCACCACCCGGACCGGCCTGCTCACGGGCCCGCTCCTCTCGCGCTTCGGCCACGCGGTGCGGCTCGATTTTTATCCGCCGGAGGAGCTCGCGCGCATCGTCTCCCGGAGCGCGGAGCTGCTCGGCGTGCCTATCACGGCGGCGGCCGCCCACGAGATCGCCGTCCGCTCGCGCGGTACGCCGCGCGTCGCCAACCGGCTGCTCCGACGCTGCCGGGACTTCGCGGAGGTCCTCGGCTCGGGCGCCGTCGACGAGGTCGCGGTGGGCACCGCGTGCGAGCGCCTCGACGTCGACCGCGCGGGCTTCGACGAGATGGACCGGCGGCTGCTGAAGGTGATCCTCGACGACTACGACGGGGGGCCGGTGGGCGTCGAGACGCTCGCCGCCGCCCTCGGCGAGCCGCGCGACACGATCGAAGACGTCTACGAGCCCTACCTGCTCCAGCAGGGGTACCTGGGCCGGACCCCTCGCGGCCGCATCGCCACGAAGCGCGCGTACGACCACTTCGGCCGCGCGCGCCCCGCCGGCCAGGCCGCGCTCCAGGCGGGCCTGTTCGTGGACGACTGACCGCCGCGACCGTCGCCGACTTGCTCCTGTCGCCGAATCTGGGGCTATGATCGAGGGGATGGCTGAAGGACCCGTGCTCGTGGTCGACGACGACGCCGTCAGCCGACATGTGCTGACGAGCGCGCTCGGCCAGGCGGGCATGGCTTGGGTCGCGGCGGCCTCGGGCGCCGAGGCCCTGAAGGAGGTCGAGCGCGCCCGCCCCTCGGTGGTGCTCCTCGACCTCGTGATGCCGAGCCCCGACGGCTACCAGATCCTCCGCATCTTGCGCGCGCGGGCCGACACGCGCGACGTCCCGGTCGTCGTGCTCACCGCGCTCGACGCCGACGACGAGATCGCCCGGGCGTTCGACGCCGGGGCCGACGACTTCCTCCGCAAGCCGTTCAAGCCGGTCGAGCTGGTCTCTCGGGTGCGCGGCCAGCTCCGCCTCCGCGCCGCGAAGGACGAGCTCGCGCGGAGGGAGCGCGACGCCCTCGTCGTGACCGAGCTCACCCAGACGCTCGCATCGAACCTCGACTTCCGCGGGATCCTCTTCACCGTGGTGCAGCGCATCGCCGAGGTCGCGAACGTCGATCGCGTGTCGATCGTGCTCGTGCGCGAGGGCAACGTCGGGTACGTGGTCGCCGCCTCGGACGACGAGCAGCTGCGCGACTTGCCGATCGATCTCTCGAAATATCCGGAGATCCAGGGCGTCCTCGCCTCCGGGGAGACCCTGATGATCGACGACGCGTCGACCCACCCGGCGCTCGAGATCTTCCGGAGCGAGGGGCACGCGCTCGCGTTCAGCTCGCTGGCCATCATGCCCATCCTGTACGAGGGCCGAGCCACCGGCGTGCTCACCCTGCGGGCGCGCCAGCGGGGCGCGTTCGGCGAGCGCGAGCTCGCCATGTGCCGCATCGTGGCCAGCGCGATGGCGATCGCGCTGCGAAACGCGCGCGTCCTGCAGACCCTCCGGGACCAGACGCAGCAGGTCACGGTGGCGCGGTTCGAGGCCGAGCGCCGGATGCGCTCGCTCCAGCGGTACGCCGACTTCTTCGAGAGCTCGGGCGACGGCATCGTGGTGGTCGACTCCGAGGGGCGCCTGCACTTCTCGAACCCCCGCGCGCGCGACATCACCGGCTACTCCGAGGACGACCTCCGCGGACGCCGGCTGCAAGACCTCTTCGAGGATCGGGCCATGGCCGACGCGCTCGGGAGCGGCTTCGCTCGGGGCGTCTTCCCCAAAGGCGTCGACGTCCTCGTGCGCCGCAACGACGGCCGGACCGCGATCCTGAACGTGAACTTCAGCTCGGTGCTCCGAGAGGAGGGCATCGTGCTCTGCTCGTTCCGAGACGTCACGCGGAGCCGCGAGGTCGAGGCAGAGCTCGTGAAGACCAAGGACTTCCTCCAGCGGGTGATCGACTCCTCGGTGGACGCGATCATCACCGCCGACCTGCGCGGCGAGGTCGTGCTCTTCAACCAGGCGGCGGAGCGCATCTACGGGCGGCCCGCCTCGGAGGTCGTCGGCAAGTCGGTCAAGCAGCTCTACCCGAAGGGCGGCGCGGCGAGGCACATGAAGATGATCCGCGCGGGCGGGGGGCGGGTTCAGGGCGTGCGCACCGAGATCATCGACGGCGCTGGCGCCATCGTGCCCGTGCTGTTCGCGGGTGGGCTCATCTACGAGGGCGATCAGCCCGTGGGCACGGTGGGCCTCTTCACCGATCTCCGCGAGAAGATGCAGATGGAGGCTCAGCTCGAGCGGGCGAACGAGCAGATCCTCGCGCAGGAGCGCCAGGCCATCGTCGCGGAGCTCGCGGGGGCGGCCGCCCACGAGCTGAACCAGCCGCTCACCAGCGTGCTGAACTACGCGCTGCTCCTGAAGAAGGTGCTCGAGCCAGGCACGCCCGGCTCCAACGCCGCCGACGTCATCAGCTCCGAGGCGGAACGCATGGCCGAAATCGTTCGTAAGATCGGGAAGATAACCCGCTATGAGACGAAGAATTACGTCGGCCGGCAGAACATCCTCGACCTCGACCGCTCGAGCGAGGGTCGCCAGGGAGAGCGATGAGATGAGGCGCCCCTCCCGATCTTCCCCCGAGCTCGTCCCGGCGCCCGGGACCGTCCCGACGGCCGGGCGCGCCGCCGTGGCCGAGCTCGACGCCGACGCCCCCGAGTCCCGCGAGAAGACCTCGGGCATGCACCGCCGCCCCTTCGTGATGCCGGCGCACTGGCTCGATCGGCTCTTCGTCGCCGCGTGTGAGATGCCGGTCGACGAAGGAGAGCGCGCCGTGGTCGAGGCGCTCGTTCACGCGCTCTCGGAGCTGCTGCCGTCGCGAGCCTTTGGCGTCGTTCTGTGCGTGCGCAGCCGGACGCCCGAGCTCGTCCTCGGGCTCCCGCCAGGGCTGCCCGCGCCCCTCGAGGTGCACGCGGGCGAGCGCCTCTTCCCGTCGCTGCCCGAGGAGCTGGTCGTGCCCGTGGGCGCCGCGGGCACGACGCTCCACCTGGGCTCGGTCGACGAAGGGGGCGCTCAGCCGGGCTCGCCCGAGCACGATCTCCTCCTGCGCGCCGGCCTCGCCATGGAGCGCGGGCTCGCGGTCGCGCGCGCGCAGGTCAGGGCGCGCGGCGCGGCGAGCGAGCTCAAGGCTCTGAGCTCCCACATGGTGCAGGCGGAGAAGCTCGCGTCGATCGGGCAGCTCGCCGCGGGCATCGTTCACGAGCTCAACAACCCCCTCACCTCCATCGTCGTGTACACCGACGCGCTCCTCCGCCAGGCGAGCAACGGGGGCGATCCCGAGGCCCTCGAGCGCCTCCGTCGGATTGGCGAGAGCGCGGGCCGCATGCTCCGCTTCACGCGCGACCTCATCAGCTACGCTCGCCCCTCGCGCGAGGTGCAGGTCGCGGTCTCGATCGAGGGGGTCGTGCAGCAGGCCCTCGCGTTCTGCGAGCACGTGCTCGCGGAGGCGAACGCCCAGGTCGTGCGTGACTTCGACACCGGCGAGGACGGCGCGCCCGGCGACGGCGCGATGGTCCGCGGCATGCCCGAGCAGCTCGCGCAGGTGTTCGTGAACCTCGTGACCAACGCGTGCCACGCGATGGCGGCGGCGGCGCGGCCGGGCGTGCTCCGCGTCGCGACCCGGTGGACCACCGAGAGCGTGTTGGTCGTCGTGGAGGACAACGGGACCGGCGTGGCCGAAGAGGACCTCGACCGGGTGTTCACTCCGTTCTTCACGACCAAGGCGCCGGGCGAGGGGACCGGCCTCGGCCTGTCGATCGTCAAGAAGATTGTCGACGACCACCGCGCCGCGATCACCGTCGAGCGCCGGCACGAGGGCGGGACGCGCTTCGTCCTCACGTTTCCGCGGCTGGACGCTCCCGGCTGAGCGGCCGCGGGCTGGCCGAACACGCGTCGCCGGAGTTTCTCCCCACGGCGCGAGACGTTCGGGTATCGTTGTCGACCGTACGCGCGCCCGTGGATCGGCGCGCCGCCGCTTGAATCCATGCAAAAAGGGAAATACGCACACCTCGTCCCCATCCTCGCCGCCGCGCTCGCGCTGTCGGGGATCGGGCACGCAGTCACCCCCAACGTTCGCGGCCGCATCGCGGGCCAGGACAAGCTCCTCCCGGAGGTGTACGCCGAGGCTGCCAAGCCCGACGCCCACCGGTGGACCTGGCGCGAGCCCTCCCCGGCGGTCGAGGCGAAGTTCCGCGTCCTGTCGGCGAACCTCTCGCGCGACGTCTGCGTGGCCGCGACGACAGCCCAGACCGCCGCGCCGCATGAGCCCGTCCTCATGAAGATCTCCGGCGGGCGCATCGTACCGACCACGATCGCCGTGTCGCCGAAGACGAAGCTCGTGCTGAAGAACGTCGACCCGTTCCCGCACAAGCCCTTCATCGTCGGCAACAAGAGCTTCGCCGCGGAGGCCATCGCGCCGAACGCGACGCGCGAGTGGACGGCGCCGGACGGCGGCGGTCGGTACGAGCTCCGCGACGAGCTGTTCCCGAGCGTCCGCACGTTCGTCGTGGTCGATCCGCAGGTCGTCGCCGTGGCCTACCCCGGTCGAGACGGGGGCTTCGCCTTCGCGCTCCCCGCGGGCGACTACGTGCTGAAGGCGTATTTCGGCGGCAAGCGCGTCGGCAAGGGCGCGAGCGCGGTCGCGAAAGATCGCGGCACGTTCGAGCTCAAGGAGCCGCTCAACCTCGGGGAAGGGGGGGACTGACCGCCATGATGATCCTCTCCCGTCTGTGGGTGCTCATCCTCTCGCTGCTCGTCGGGGCGGCGATCTACGTCGTCTCGCTGGCCGTTGGGCAGTTCAACCGCGCGAACACGAAGGGCATGGAAGAGGCCCTCCGCGGTGACGGCCAGGTGGTCAACTGGGCCCTCCAGATCGACGCGCGCCGCCGGCTCGACAACCTCATCCTCGTGAGCGTCGACCCGGCGGTCACCAAGGCGCTCAAGTCCTCGAACGGAAAAGACATCTCGCCGACCTCGAAGGAGGAGGGGAAGAAGGCCCTCGCGACCTTCAACGGGAAGCTCCCTCCGGAGTACAAGAGCGACGTGCTCTTCCTGGTCGATCGGGACGGGCGCCTCGTCGCGCAGCTCGGCTACGACTCCGTCAACGCCTTCCCCGACTTCGAACTCGGTGGCTACCCGCTCGTGTTCGACGCCCTGCACGGCTTCATGCGCGACGACGCGTGGGTGCTCGGCGGCAAGCTCGCCCGCGTGGTCGCCCGCCCCGTAGAGGACGAGGTCGGCCAGCCGCCGCTGGGCGCGGTGGTCGGGCTGCGCTGGGTCGACGCCTCGTTCGCGAAGGAGGTCTCGACCCGCACGCGCACGAACGTCGCGTTCTACGTCGGCGGCACCAAGGTCGCGCTAGCTGCGACCGAGGGCTTCGACGTCGCCCTCTTCGACGCCCTCACCCCCGAGGACCTCAAGCTCGATCCTGCGAAGCTCTTCTCCGACGTCCACGCTGCCGCGGGCGATCAGACGAGCCTCGTGACCGTGCGCATCCCGGGCGAGGCCTGGGACCTGGGCGCCTCCGTGGCCGTCCTCCGCAGCCGGACGCTGATCACCGGGCCCATGGCCTTCATCTCCGGCGCGGACGACAAGGACAAGGCGAGCGTCAAGACCTGGCTCGTGGTGCTGACCATCCTGGTCGGCGCAGGCCTCGGCTACCTGTTCTCCTTCTTCGAGCACTCGCGCCCGCTCCGTGAGGTCCGCGCGCAGGCAGCCCGGCTGAAGAAGGGCGAGATCGACTACCTCCAGCTCCCTCGGTTCCAAGGCGAGTACCGCGCCTTCGCCCAGGACATCAACTCTGGCATCGAGCGCGTGGTGGAGAAGGGCGGCGGCGCGGCGCGCAAGCCCGCCGACCTCGAGTCCATCCTTGGGCCGGTCCCGGCGCAGCCGAGCATGAGCGCCTTCAGCTTCCCGCTGTCGCAGTCGACGATCGCCCCAGGACAGCAGGCGCCGGTCGTGCCTCCCGGGCCGCCGAAGCCTTTCGTTCCGCCGCCGTCCGCGGGCGGCCCGCCGCCCCCCGCCGGGAGCCCGGGCGCCGCTCCCGCGGCCCCCGTTGGGCCCCCGCCGCCCT
>CAZHGG010000303.1:0-7027 GCA_964531755.1 uncultured Polyangiaceae bacterium | reverse complement strand
GGGCCGCGTCCAGCGCGGGGGCGACCGGGGTCGTCCCGCACGCGGCGGCGAGGGCGAGGGCGGTGAGCGAGGCGAGCGCGGCGAGCAGCGAGGCGCGGGGCATGGCCCGAGCGTGTCCGTCCTTGGCGTGGGCGTCAAATGCCCCGAAGCGGGGACCACAAAAAGCGAGCGGCAGGCCCCCGAGGAGACCTGCCTCTCGCGGCGCGACCGGCCCGCGGGCCGGCGGGGCTCAGGCGGTGGCCTCGGCCTCGCCCTCCGCCGGCTTGTCGCCGACGAACTCGATGATCGACATCGGGGCGTTGTCGCCGCGGCGCGGGCCGAACTTCACGATGCGCGTGTAGCCGCCGGCGCGGCCCTTGAAGCGCTTCGCGAGGTCGAGGAGGATCTTCTCCACGAGGTCGACCTTCTTGGTCTCGCCGCCGGTCTCGGTGCGCGTGCCGAAGCGCGGGATGTACGCCCCGATGAGGCGCTCCACGTGCAAGCGGCGCGCCTTGTCGGCGTCGGAGAGCTGCGCCTGGGGCGTGTACGCGACCTCACCGAGGCGCATGGCCTTGGTGATGAGGCGCTCGGCCACGCGGCGGAGCTCTTTGGCCTTCGCGTCGGTGGTCTCGATGCGATCGTGGAGCACGAGGTTCGCGGTGAGGTTGCGAAACATCGCGCGGCGGTGGCTGGTGTTGCGGCCGAACTTCCGGCCGAGGTTTCCGTGACGCATGGGAAAAAGTCCTGTCTAGGTGACTTGGGAAAAAAAGGGCTCAGGCCTGCGCTTGCTGCGCCTTCCAGCGCTCGAGCATCTGGGGCCAGTTGTCGATCTTCATGCCGAGCGAGAGGCCCATGTTCTGGAGGATCTCCTTGATCTCCTTGAGGCTCTTGCGGCCGAAGTTCTTCGTCTTCAGCATGTCCTGCTCGCTGCGCTGCACGAGCTCGCCGATGAGGCTGATGTTCGCGTTCTGCAGGCAATTGGCCGAGCGCACGGAGAGCTCGAGCTCGTCGACCGAGCGGAAGAGGTTCTCGTTCAGCGGGGCGTCTTCCGACTCGCCGCCGACGTAGCTGGCCTCCTCGGTCTCCTCGAAGTTGATGAAGATGCTGAGCTGCTCCTTCAGGATCTTCGCGGCGTACGCGACCGCGTCTTGCGGCTTCACGCTGCCGTTGGTCCACACCTCGAGGGTGAGCTTGTCGTAGTCGGTCACCTGCCCGACGCGGGCGTTCGTGACCGTGTAGTTGACCTTGCGGACCGGCGAGAAGAGCGCGTCGATCGGGATGGTGCCGATGCTCATCGTCGGGGTCTTGTTCTTGTCGGCCGGGACGTAGCCGCGGCCCACGTTGACCGTGAGCTCGAGCTGGATCGGGCCCTTCTTGTCGAGCGTGGCGACGAGGTGGTCGGGGTTGAGCACCGAGAGGCCCTCGGTGACCTGGATGTCCCGCGCGTAGACGGCGCCGGGACCCTCCTTGTCGAGGCGCACCTGGTACGACTTGGCGGTCGCGGACTTGAGCACGACCTCCTTGAGGTTCAGGATGATGTCGGTCACATCCTCGACCACGTCGCTCACCGTGGTGAACTCGTGGAGGGCGCCCTCGACCTTGACGGCCGTGATGGCGGTGCCCTGGAGCGAGGAGAGCAGGATGCGGCGCAGCGAGTTGCCGAGCGTGATGCCGTAGCCGCGCTCGAGGGGCTCGCAGGTGAACTTGCCGTAGAAGTCCGTGAGGGTCTCCGGCTCGATGTGGATGCCCCGCGGGCGAATGAGGTCCCGCCAGTTGCGCGTCACGATGTTCGTCATGGTCTGCTCTCCTCTTTTGCGCGTTCCGCGCGGCTCTCTTGGTTCACGCGGTGGTCGGAGAGCGCCAGGGAACCCGCTCCCGGGTCGCTCTCGCCACCTGCCCGTGTCGCCCCCGAGCCAAGGGGGCCTTCGTCGTCGCCGCGGGGCGGGTGCCCCGGGGTCTCGTGAAAGGGGTTATCGCGAGTAGTACTCGACGATGAGCTGCTCTTTGATGGCCGGCTCGTTCAGCTCTTCGCGCACGGGGAAGGCCTTGAACACGGCGGCGAAGTTCGCCTTGTCGAGCTCGATCCACGACAGCATGGGGCGCTTCTCGACGGCGGCGAGCGACGCGACGATGTTGTTGATCTTGCGGCTCGACTCGCGGACCTCGACCTTGTCGCCGGCCTTCAGCACGTACGACGGGATGTTGACGCGCTTGCCGTTGACCAGGAAGTGGTTGTGCTTGACGAGCTGGCGCGCCTCCGAGCGGGTGAACGCGAAGCCCATGCGGTGCACGGCGTTGTCGAGCCGGCTCTCGAGGAGGCCCAGCATCTCCTCGCCCGTGCTGCCCTTGCGGCGCGTGGCGGCGAAGTAGTACTTGCGGAACTGCTTCTCCACGAGGCCGTACATCTTGCGCACCTTCTGCTTCTCGCGGAGGCGGACGGCGTACTCGGAGAGCTTGATGCGGGCCTGGCCGTGCTGGCCCGGCGGGTAGGGGCGGCGGGTCTGCGCGCACTTCTCGGTGTAGCAGCGCTCGCCCTTGAGGAAGAGCTTGAGCCCCTCGCGGCGGCAGATTCGGCAAACGGGACCGGTGTAACGAGCCATCTTTTCGCTTCGACCTTTCGAGTCTGCGGGCCCTCGGCAAGCGGGGGCGCGCAGGTGAAACCGGTTTACGCGCGGGAGAGGCCTTGTTTTCGGCCGATCACGCCCTTCATCCCGGGAGCGCCTCTCCTTGAGGCGGGACGCGCTATTTAGCGTGGTGCCGGCGAAACGCAAGGGTCTTTGGCGCGCCGCCACCGGGGGCGAGGCCTACCGCAGGAACCGCACGAAGAACCGCGCGCCGGCCGGGACCTCGACGCGGTGCAGGGCCTCGGGCGCGATCACGCCCGCGAGCTTCGGGCTCAGCACGACGAGGGCGTCGCCTCGGACCTCGCCCTGGGCCTCGAGCACGTACCGCACGTGCCCCTCGAGCACCACGAGCTCGCCCCAGGTGCCGGCCTTCAACGTGTGGGCCTTCAGGAGCCCGGCGGGCACCGTGTCCCGGGTGTAGGTGGCCGTGCGTTTGTACTCGGCGAGGGCCGGGGGCAGGCGAGGCATGCGGCACGCGGGGCAGGGGAGGGAGGCGCCGAGCTTGCTCGCGCGGCCTTCGGCCGTGAGCGCCCACGGGCGGCTCTCGAGCGGCGGCCGGTGGCGCACGTGCTGCGCGTGGCCGCACGCGAGGTCGGCGACGGCGTGCCCCTCGGCGTCCTCGTGGAACCCCACGATGCGGGCGGCCGGGGGCGTCGGCGCGTCGGGCATGGCCGCAGAGTGCAGCGAAGCGTCGCCCGCGGGAAGGCCCCTCGCGGGCTCGCGCCGGAGGGAGGCCTCGAGCTTGCGCAGGGTGGCGACGAGGGCCGTGAGCTCGCCGGGGTCGAGCGCGTCGAACCAGGTCGCCGTCTGCTCGTGATCCCCGGGGTCGCGTCGCGCCCAGTGCCGCGCGCTCTTCTTCGTCGCGACGAGCCGGCGGACGCGCCCGTCGCGCGGGTCGCCCTCGATGCGCACGAACCCCTTCCGCTCGAGGGCGAGCGCGACCTGCTTCACGTTCTGGTGGGTGGTCGACAGCGCGGCGGCGACCTCGCTCATCGAGGGCGCGCCCGCGCCGATCACCGTGAGCACGGCGGCCTGCTGGGTCGTGATGGGCGCGAGGAGCCGATCCATGCGCGCGCGGAGGCGCGCCGACACCGTGAACAGCAGGCGAAACGCCGCGACGGCCTCGCTCCCGCCGGGGTCGAGCGCGCCCTTGTCCGTGAGCATAGGTAATATATTATCTATACGCTCGAGCGCGCGCAAGGAGAGGTCGATGATCGTTCTGTTCCCGCACTGTGGCTTCTTGTCGGAGACGTCGCGCATGCTCGCCATCGCGCGGGCGCTCGTCGCGCAGGGGGCGTCCGTCACGCTCGCGACGCGAGGCGGGCCGTACCGGCGCTTCCTCGAGGAGTCGGGCCTGCCCCTCGTCGACCTCGAGCCGCGCCTCGACGCCCCCGGTGTCGAGCGGTTCCTCGCGGCGCTCCTCAGCATGGGGCAGCCGGGCGCCGCGCCCATGCTCTCGGTCGCCGAGATCCGCGCGGCGGTCGCGAGCGAGGCCGCCCTCCTCCGCGACGTGGGCGCGCGCGCCGCGGTGATCGGCTTCACGCTCACCGCGTTCCTGTCGAGCCGCGTGGCCGGGATCCCCCTCGTGACGTCTCACGGCGGCTCCTTTGTCCCCCCGGTGTTCGAGCGTCGCCTCGCGCCCGCGCCGGTCACCCCGCCGCCGGGCGCCGAGAAGGCCCCGGAGGCCCTCCTCCGCTTCGCCGCCAACCTGGCGCCTCCCTGGGTGCG
Organism: uncultured Polyangiaceae bacterium; assembly: GCA_964531755.1. Taxonomy (GTDB): domain Bacteria; phylum Myxococcota_A; class Polyangia; order Polyangiales; family Polyangiaceae; genus JAAFHV01. The sequence goes on along the minus strand of CAZHGG010000303.1, from coordinate 2,696 downwards.
CGCGCCGGTGCGCGAGCTCAACCTCGTCGCTCGGGAGCTCGGCGTGGAGGGCGTCCCGAGCCTCGCCGCGCTCATGCTGGGCGACCTCACGCTGGTCACCGATGTGCCGGAGGTGCTCGGCGTCCCGCGCGCCGAGCTCGAAGCGTGGCGCCCGCGGACCGGCCTCTTCTACCGCCGGTCTACGCGCCTGCGGTACGTGGGGCCGCTCTTCGCCGAGCTCGATCTCCCCATCCCGGCGGAGGTGGAGGACTTCCTCGCCGACCCCTCGCCGAAGGTCTACGTGTCGCTCAGCTCGAGCAGCGCGGCGCACGTCCGCGCCGTGGTGGAGCGCGTGCGGGAGGCGGGCGCGCGGGTGCTCGTGACGCGGACGGTCCACGACCTCGACGACCTCGCGTCCCCGGGCGTGCTCGTCACCGGGGTGCTCCCCAACCACCGCGTCGTGCCCCGCGTCGACGTCGCCGTGACGATGGGGGGCCAGGGCACCGTCCAGACCGCGATGGTGTCCGGGACGCCGCTCGTGGGGTTCCCTCTCCAGCCGGAGCAGGAGCTCAACGTAGCGCTCGCGGAGCGGCTCGGGATGGCGATCCGTCTCGCGCCGCGGCAAGGCGGCACGCCGCGCACCACCGAGGCCGTCCGCGGCATCCTCGCCGAGCTCCCTCGGTACCGCGCGGCGGCGCGGCGCGCGCAAGAGCACTACCGCGGCCAGGACGGCCCGGCGGCGTGCGCGCAGGCGATCCTCGCGCGCGCCAACGCGTGAGCGCCGCGGGGCCCGGGGATCGCGTACGCTGCCCGCATGGCGCGCGTGCTCATCCCGCTCCCCGATCGCGACTTCGACGTGACCGAGGTCGCCGTGCCATGGCGGCTGCTCACCCGCGCCGGCCACGAGGTGGTGTTCGCGACCGAGCGCGGCGGGGCCCCGCCCGAGTGCGATCCCCTGCTGCTTACCGGCGTGCTCTTCGGCAAGCTCGGTGCCGAGCCGGAGCCGCGCGCCTTCTACGCGGAGCTCCGCGACGACCCTTCGTTCCGCGCGCCCATCGCGTGGGCGGACGCCGACGTCGGGGCGTTCGGCGGCCTGGTCCTTCCGGGCGGGCACGCCCCTGGCATGCGCCAGTACCTCGAGGGTGAGGCGGTCTTCGCGGCGGCGCGGGCGTTCTTCGAACGATCGCTGCCGGTCGGCGCGATCTGCCACGGCACGGTGGTGCTCGCGCGAACGCGCGCCGCGGACGGCCGCAGCGTGCTCGCGGGGCGGAAGACTACGTCGCTCCCCAAGTACATGGAACGACTAGCGTATTTCTCGACCGCGTGGAAGCTCGGGCGCTACTACCGTACGTACCCGGCGTACGTAGAGGATGAGGTGCGCGCCGCGCTCGCGACGCCGGGCGACTACCAAAGAGGGCCCCTCACGCTGAGCGCCAGGGGCACCGAGGCCGACGACGCGCCGGCGTTCGTCGTCGAGGATGGCCCCTACGTTTCGGCGCGCTGGCCGGGCGACGCGTACCTGTTCGCGAAGCGCTTCATGGCGCGGCTCTGACCGACTCTGCTTCTGGTCGGGCGCCCTCGGGCGACGGCGAGCGTTCCGTCAGGCGGGTTCTGCGAGCGGGGCCGGCGCGACCTTCCGGCGAGACGTGGCCTCGCGGAGGGCCTCGAGGCACGGCGCGACAATCTGCGCGCGCACGACGGGGTCTCCGCACGACGCGTCGAAGAGCGCCTCGAGGCAGGTCGCGTCGCGCTCCGCCGCCCACGCCACGACAGCCCACGCGAGCGCCGCGTGCCGCTCCTCGTCCTCCGCGATCGTGAGCAGCGCGCGGCGCTCCTCGGCATCGCGGGCGTCCGCCGATCGCTCGCGCGCGGCGAGCGCGGCCAGGGTCTCCCCGATGCACCCGTCGACGAACGTCTCTCGCGCGAGCGACCGCAAATCGAGGGAGACCAACGGACCGGAGACGAGCGCGCCCGGCCCCCTCCGGCGCCCGGAGAGGCGCTCGGCCATGGCGAAGCAGAGCTCCGCGTGCGCGACCTCGTCCCGCGCGGCCTCGTGCGTGCGCCGGAGCAGCTCCGGAGGAGCGGCGTGCGCGAGCAGATCCAGCGACAGCTTCGCGAACGAGGCGATCGACGCGTGCTCGAGCAGGCCCGCGCGCCACCATCGTTCCGCTCGCGCTTCGTCGGTCGCGAGGGCACACCTCGGCTCCCTCGAACACCACTCGCTGGGCTCACGCGGGCGCGCGGCGACGACGGCCTCGTCGCCCGTCGGGCGATACGGGCGACCCTCGCCCGGGTGGATGCAGCGCGCGTGCGCGTCGTAGCAGCACGCGAGCGGGTGTTTCCGCCGCTCCGACTGCGTGATGGCTCGTAGAAGCTCGCCCTCACATTCGAGGTCGGGAGCCTGATAACGCAGGCTGCGGTCACACGGGATCGTGTGCGAAGGCGGACACTTCGCGATCGCCCGCTCCCCGTCCACGCACATCGCCTGCTCGGTCGTGCACCAACGCTGCCGGTCCTTGCGGCGCGGAAACGAGACGAACCACGACGGCGCCCGGACGAGCGTGGCGGGCGCGGAGGCGTCGGGGCGCGCGGGTGTTCCCGGGTCGAGGCGGGAGGCGTCGCCCGCCCCCGTCGATCCGGCGTCCGTCGCCGCGGCTTCCCTCGGGCGATCGCCCGTCGCCCCGCCATCCTGCGCCCCACGATCCGCCTGCCCGTCC
>CAZHGG010000302.1:0-7049 GCA_964531755.1 uncultured Polyangiaceae bacterium | reverse complement strand
GGCCTCGGGCGCGGGCGCGGGCGCGGCCCCGACCACGGGCGCCCCCTCGGCCTCGGCAGCGCGCGGGACGGTGACCGCGGGCTCGCCCTCCGGCGTGACCGCGCGCGCGCCGCGGTGCAGGAAGAGCACGACGAGCGCCACGACGAGGTTGCCCATCACCGCGACGATGTTCGTGAGCTGGAGGCCGAGCTGCGGGATGAGCACGAGCCCCGCGCCGAGGCAGCCCGCCGCGGCGCCGAGGGTGTTCAGGCCGTAGAGGCGGCCCAGGGTCTCCCCGTGGCGGAGGCGCTCGCCCGCCGACCACGCCATGACGAGCGGGATGGTGCCGCCCATGAGCAGCGTGGGCGCGAGCAGGAAGACCATCGCCGCGGCGCTCCGCACGACGGGCGGCATGCCGAGGACGCGCTCGGCGACGAGCGGGAACGCGAGCGCGAGCAGCCCGATGCCGAGCTCGACGAGCGCGTAGTCGCGGAGCGGCGCCTCGCTGCGGCGCGAGTAGCCCCCGAAGAGCCACGCGCCGAGCGCGAGGCCGCCCATGTACGCGGTGAGCACGGCGCTCGTGGCCATCGCGCTGCCGCCGAGCACGGTGACGAGCCAGCGGCCCCACACGACCTCGTAGGCGAGGGCGCACGCGCCCGAGAGCGCGAACAGGGCTTGGAGGACGCGCCAGCGCATGGAACTCCGGAGCGTACACGAGGCGGAGGGGGTCGCCGCGGTCCCTCACTCTGGCGCACTTCCCTGCGCGTGGACGCCGCCGGACGCCCTCCACCGCGCGGGAGGTACCGGGGGGCGTACCGGGAGGCGTTCCGGGTGTGCCGGGGGCCGTTCCGGGTGTACCGGGGGCCGTTCCGGGTGTACCGGGGGCCGTTCCGGGTGTACCGGGGGCCGTTCCGGGTGTACCGGGAGCCTCTCCGGATGTACCGGGTGCGGTTTTTTGGGGGTAGGTGGGTGGAGGGGCGGGTGGGAGGTGGCTCAGGGCACCATGCCCCGCCCGCTCACCCGCGGCCGCGCGCGATGGCGCGCGCCGACTGCGGCCTTCCCTCGGCGTCGCTGCCCTGCACGAGCAGCTCGTCCGCGCCGTCGAAGCCCCGCCGACGGCCCCTCAGCCGCGCCCCTCAGCCGCGCCCCTCAGCCGCGCCGCCGGACGCGGTGCAGGCCTACTTGGGCTTGCGGTTCTCGAAAGGGTGGTTGATTCCGGCCTGAACGTTGGTCTTGATCTTCATGGTTCTCTCCCCTCGTCTCGAGCTACCTGCGGCGACCGAGGTTCTTCTCGGTCTCGCCGATGTATCCGGCCTTCACGCCGGTCTGCGTCTTCATGCCGGCAGGTCTAGCACGGGGCCCGGGGGCAGCAAGGCGGGCGGATGGAGGACCTTCACGTCGCAGTAGCCGCGCATGGCGCGTGAGGTGCGCCGCGCCGCTTGTGCTCCCCGCCTTGCTCGCCCATGATCGCCGTCCACGGGCCACCCTGGCGCGTCGGAAAGGAGCTCCGCATGGCGACGATGAAGGCCGTACAGGTCACGAGACCGGGCACGTTCGAGCTCGTGGAGCGCGAGGTCCCCGAGGCCGGGCCCGGGCAGGTGCGCGTCAAGGTGCTCGCGTGCGGCGTGTGCCACAGCGACATGTTCGTTCGCTCGGGCGGCTTCCCCGGGCTCGTGCTCCCGCGGGTGCCCGGGCACGAGATCGCGGGCGTGGTCGACGCGGTCGGCGCGGGCGTGACGGCCTGGGAGGTGGGCGATCGGGTCGGCGTGGGCTGGCACGGCGGGCACTGCTTCCAGTGCGACGCCTGTCGCCGAGGGCTCTTCATCAACTGCAAGGCCGGGAAGGTCACCGGGGTGAGCCACGACGGCGGGTACGCCGAATACGCGGTGGTGCCGCACGAGTCGGTGGCGCGCATGCCCGCGGGCATGGACGCCGTGGACGCAGGGCCGCTCCTGTGCGCCGGGGTCACCACGTACAACGCGCTCCGCAACAGCGGCGCCCGGCCCGGCGACACGGTCGCCGTGCAAGGCATCGGCGGCCTGGGGCACTTGGCCCTCCAGTACGCGGCGCGCATGGGCTTCCGGACCGTGGCCATCTCTCGCGGCGCCGACAAGGAGTCGCGCGCGCGCGAGCTCGGCGCGCACGAGTACGTCGACACCGACAAGGCCCCCGCGGCCGAGGCCCTGAAGGCGCTCGGCGGCGCGGACGTGGTGCTCGCCACCGCGCCCAACAGCGAGGCGATCGGCAGCACCGTGAACGGCCTGAAGTCCCGCGGGAAGCTGCTCATCGTCGCGGCGCCGTTCGAGCCGCTCTCGGTGTCGGCGATGGGGCTCCTCAGCGGAAAGTCCGTCGCGGGCTGGCCGAGCGGCAGCGCGATCGACTCCGAAGACACGATGGCGTTCTCGGCGCTCACCGGCGTGAGGCCCCGGGTCGAGACCTTCAAGCTCGAGCAGGCCGACGAGGCCTTCGCCAAGATGATGGAGAACCGCGTCCGCTTCCGGGCCGTCCTCACGCCGTGAGTCCGCGCCGCCGGCGCGGCGGCTACCGCGCGGTGGCCGCGGCGATCATCTCCTCCGACAGCCCCGCCTCGCGCAGGATCTCCACGGTGTGCTCGCCTTGCCCCGGCGGCGCGGCGTGCGCTTTGTCGCGGGGCGTGAGCGGGAGGCGCATCTGGGGGATCGGGCCGTCCTTCGTGTCGAGCTCGAAGAACACGCCGCGCGCCCGCAGGTGCGGGTCGTGCGCCGCCTCTTCGGGCGTGAGCACGGGCTCGAGGCACACGTCGCGTTCGCTCGCAAACTGCACCCACTCGTCGCGCGTGCGCTCGGCGAAGAGGGCCGCGACGCGGGCCTGCAGCTCGGCCTGGTGCGGGCCGGGCATGAGCGCGCCCATGTCGGGCTCGAGGCCCACCGCCGCGCAGAAGCCCAGCCAGAACTTGGGCTCGAGGGCCGCGAGGGTCATCGCCTTGCCGTCTCTCGTGGCGTAGGTGCGGTAGGGCGCGATGCCGCCGGTGAGCGCGTCGCCGCCGGGCAGCGCGGCCTGGCCGGCGAGCGAGGCCGCGTAGCCGAGCGTGGCGAAGCCGAGGCTGGTCTCGACCATCGCCACGTCGACCACCTGGCCGCGGCCCGTGCGCTCGCGCTCGTAGAGCGCGCCCAGGATGCCGAGCACGCTCCACAGCCCGCCGCTCACGTCGGCGAGCTGCACCCCGGGCACCTGCGGCGGCCCGCCCGCGGGGCCCTGGAAGCCGAGCAGCCCCGCGCGCGCCAGGTAGTTGAGGTCGTGCCCGGCCCGCTTCGCCAGCGGGCCGTCTTGCCCGTAGCCGGTGAGGGCGCACACCACGAGGCGCGGGTTCTCGGCGAGGAGCGAGGCGTGCGACAGGCCGAGCTTGTCGAGCACGCCGGGGCGAAACTGCTCGAACACGACGTCGTAGCCCTTCACGAGGCTACGGAACGCGTCGCGCGCGGCGGGGCGCTTGAGGTCGAGCACCGCGCTCCGCTTGCTGCGGTTCAGCGCGAGGAACAGCGCCGACTGCGACCCCACCATCGGCGGCATGTGTCGGATGTAGTCGCCGCCCTGCGTGTCCTCCAGCTTGTCGACCTGGGCGCCTAGGTCGGCGAGCACGAGCGAGGCGAACGGGCCGGGGAGCAGGCGGGTGAGGTCGAGGACCTTGATGCCTTGGAGGGGCTGCATGCGCCGAGTCTCTGGCGAAGCGCGCCCGGGCGCCACGAAAAAGCCCCGCGGCGACCGAGGTCGCGCGGGGCCTCCGAGGTGGCCGCGGGCGCGGCCAGCTCAGCTCACTTGTAGCCGAAGAGCTTCTGGAGCTTCATCGCGAGCACCTGGTTGCCCGCCACCTTGAGCTTGCCCGCGAAGAAGAGCTGCATGCCGTTCGCCTGGGGGTTCTCGATGAGCTTCTGGAAGTCCTCGGCGGCGATCGTGATGGTGCAGTCGGCGGGGCCGTTGCCGGCGACGCACGACGGCCCGGTGGCCGACACGTCGATGGACCACTCGCCCTCGTCCGTGATGTTCATCTGGTACTTCGCGCCGATGGTCTTCGCGTCCTCCGCGTTCTTGGCGAGCGACGCCGGGAGCTCCTCGTTGAACAGCTTCTTGATATCGACGGCCATGACGTTCTCCTGCACGGGTGGGTACGACCCTGGATCGGGACGCGTTCGAGAATGAATCGCGGTTCAGTTGGCTACACGCCTCCCGCCGCGGCGTCAAGCGAGACGGCCCTGGCGAGCCGCCGCGCGGGCGAGCGCGAACGAGCCGGGCCGCCACTCTGCTACCGTGGGCGGCATGAGCGAGAGCCTGGTCCTCGACATCGCGCAGACCGTCCTCGACGGGTTCGACCGCCACTACCGGCTGTTCCGCGAGCTGTCGCAGGGCGCGCGGGGGCGCTTCGTGCGGGGCGACTGGGCCGCGGTGCGCGAGGCGGTGCGGACGCGCATCGACATGTACGACGCCCGCGTGCGCGAGGCGGTGGAGGGCGTGCGCGCGCGCTTCGGCGACGCCGCGGCGGACGACGCGCTCTTTCGCCAGGTGAAGGTCGCGTACATCGGCCTGCTCTACGAGCACAAGCAGCCGGAGTGCGCCGAGACCTTCTACAACTCGGTGGCGACGCGCGTGCTCGACGCCACGTACCACCAGAACGACTGCATCTTCTCGCGGCCGGCGATCTCCACCGAGCACATCGAGCCGGACGAGCCCACCTACCGCTGCTACTACCCGCGCAGCGTCGACCTCGAGGGCACGCTCCGCCGCGTGCTGCTCGACACCGGCCTCGGGCAGGAGTCGCGCGGCTTCGAGGACCTCGAGCGCGACACCGGCTACCTCATGCGCGTCGTCGCCGAGCACTTCCCCGAGGGGTGGCAGCACGCGGAGAACTTCCAGCTCCACGTGCTGCGCTCGCCGTTCTTCCGCGGCAGCGCCGCGTACGTGGTGGGCCGGGCCCTCCGCGGCAACGTGGTCGTGCCCTTCGTGGTGCCGCTCCGTCGCAGCGCGCGCGGCGAGATCGTGGTCGACACCATCCTGCTCGACACCAAAGAGGTGGGGCGGCTCTTCAGCCTGGCGCGCGACTACTTCATGGTCGACATGGAGGTGCCGTCGGCCTACGTGGCGTTCCTCGAGACGGTGGTGCCGCGGCGCACGCGCTCGGAGCTCTACACGCTGGTGGGCCTCCAGAAGCAGGGCAAGACCCTGCTCTTCCGCGACCTGTTCTGGCACCTCAAGCACTCGAGCGACCGGTTCGTCATCGCGCCGGGCACGCGCGGCATGGTCATGCTCGTGTTCTCGCTGCCCTCGTTCCCGTACGTGTTCAAGGTCATCCGCGACTGGTTCCAGCCCCCCAAAGACGCCGACCGCGCGCTCGTCGAAGAGCGGTATCGCCTGGTGAAGCACCACGACCGCGCCGGCCGCATGTCGGACTCGCTCGAGTACGTGGACGTGCGCTTCCCGAGGGATCGCTTCGACCCCGAGCTGCTCGAGGAGATGAGGCAGCTCACGCCCACGACCGTGGAGATCGGCGACACCCATGTGTTGGTCAAGCACCTCTACATCGAGCGCCGCCTCGCGCCGCTCGACATGGTGGTGGCGAGCGCCGACGAGGAGCGCCTCCGCCGCGTGCTCGGCGAGTACGGCGACGCCATCAAGGAGCTCGCCGCCGTGAACATCTTCCCCGGCGATCTCATGCTGAAGAACTTCGGGGTCACGCGGTTCGGTCGCGTCATCTTCTACGACTACGACGAGATCGTGTATCTGACCGACTGCCGCTTTCGCACCATGCCGAAGGCCCGCGACGACGCCGACGAGTACGCGGGCGAGCCGTGGTACTCGGTCGAGCCGAACGACGTCTTCCCCGAGCAGTTCCCGCAGTTCCTGCTGCCGCCCGGCCGCCCCCGGCAGATCTTCCTCGAGCGCCACAAAGAGCTCGCCGAGGCCTGGTATTGGATCGCCCAGCAGGAGAAGCTCCGCGCGGGGGAGCCCGAGGAGTCGCCCCCGTACGCCGACGCGCTCCGCTTCGAGCGGCGCTTCGCCAGGCCCGCCGTGCTCCCGTGAGGGGGCGCCGGGCGAGCCGCGCCCTCGTCGTGGCGCTCGCGTGCGCGCTCCTCCCCGCGTGCTCCAAGGAGGCGCCGCCCGCGCCCTCCGCGCCCGCCCTGTCGTCCGGGGCGCCCGCGCCCGCGCCGCCCGCGCCCGCGGCCGACGCAAAGCTCGCCTTCGTCGTGGAGGGCCGGCCGGTGCGCGAGCTGAGCCTCGCCGAGCTCCGCCGCGATCTCCCCACCGAGACCCTCACGGTGTTCGACCCGTACTACAAGAAGCCCAAGACCTTCCGCGCGCTCCGCTTCGCCGACGTGTTGCGCCTGGGCTTCGACGGGGCGCCACAGGACGCGGGTGGGCCGAGCGAGCTGCTCCTCCGCGCGAAGGACGGCTACACGGTGCCGCTCCGGCCGCCGCTCTCCACCGAGCCGGGCGCGTACCTCGCCTACGAAGACGTCGAGGTGCCCGGGTGGGAGCCCATCGGCCCCCAGCGCGCGAACCCCGCGCCCTTCTACCTCGTGTGGCGCGAACCCGGGCAGCAGAGCCTCGAGACGCACCCGCGCCCGTGGCAGCTCGCGACCGTCGAGCGCGCGAGCTTCGAGCGCACGTTCCCGCACACGGTGCCCACGGGCGAGCCGGCGGGCTCACCGGCGGTCGTGGGCTTCGGGCTGTTCCGCGACCGGTGCGCGCGGTGCCACGCGATCAACCGCGAGGGCGGCCGGGTGGGGCCCGAGCTGAACGTGCCGAAGAACGTGCTCGAGTACCGCACCGTGGCCGAGGTGAAGGCCTACATCCGTGATCCCCTGTCGCTCCGCTATGGCAACATGCCCCCCCACCCCGATCTGCGCGAGGCCGATCTCGACGCGCTCGTGGGGTATCTCGCGGCCATGAAATCGCGCAAGTTCGACCCCGATGGACAGCCAAAGAAGCCCTGAGCCCGGCGCCTCGGCCTCCCTCGCCGCGCTGCGCGAGCGGCTGGCGCGCGTGGCGCCCGAGCTCGCGGCGCTGGCGGCGCGGGGCCTCCCCGCCGCGTCCTCCCC
>CAZHGG010000301.1:0-7055 GCA_964531755.1 uncultured Polyangiaceae bacterium | reverse complement strand
GAAGGCCGAGACGCGACGGAGTGTCCAGAGGCGGGAGGTCGGGTCGGCGCGGACGCGGCGTCCGACGCCGGGGGCCGGCTGGGCGCGGCGGGCGGCGGCTCTGCGCGGGGGCTCCGCCCCTTCGCCTCGGGGTCCACCGACGGGCGGGTGGGCGCGGCCGCGCGCATCTTCGCCGACGGCGCGAGGAACGGGCTGGCCGGCCCGGATGGCGTCGGCATCGCCCGGATCTCGGCGATGAGGTTGGCCTTGGAGGGGTTGATCTGCAGCACCGACTTCGCGAGCGCCTCGGCGCGGGCCGCGAACCCCTGGGTGTGGTAAAGTTCGATCGCGCGCAGGAAGGCGTCGGCGGCCTCTGCGTGCTTCCCCAGTCGCCGCAGCGTCTCTCCGGCGCGATGCGGCCAACGCGGCTCCTTGGGCTCGAGGCGCTGGAGACCCTTCAACGCCGTAAGGGCGTCCTCCGGTCGATTGTTCTCGACGGCTCTCTCCCAGTCAGTTCGGAGCGACGTGACAGTAGCCATCGCCCCCCCATCGTACGAAAGCTTGGCACCGTCGCGGGGAAAATCGCTCAGCGAGGGCGCTTTCGGCCGGGCGGACCGCGAGCGCGCCCTCCGGGCGGGCGACACTTTCGGGACACGCGCCCGCCCACTCGATACACTTTTGCGCACGCGATGGCCTTCGACACCGAGACCCCCACGCTGCAGGAGCTGCTGCGGCTGCAAGACGAGCTGTCCGCGGCCCTCCAGCGGCGCTTCGGCCAGACGCTCGCGGTCTGCGTGACCGACGTCGTCGGCTCGGTGGAGTATTTTCGGCGCTTCGGCGACGTCGCAGGCAGAGCCCTCCAGCAGCGGCACTTCGATCTCGTGCAGGAGGCCATCGGCGCTCACGGTGGCCGGCTGGTCGACACCGCGGGCGACGGTGCGTTCTTCGTCTTTCGCGACGCCCCCTCCGCTGCAGAGGCGCTCTGCGCGATCCAGCGCGGCGCCTCGGTGCAGAACCTCGCGCGGCCTCGCGAGCACCACCTCACGCTCCGCGGGGGGCTCCACTGGGGGTTCGTCCTCACGGACGGCGAGAGCGTCGCAGGCGACTCGGTGAACTTGTGCGCGCGCGTCGCCGCGAGCGGAAAGGAGCAGGGGCTGGCGGAGGCGGAGCTGCGGCTCACACGGGCCGCCTACCTCGAGCTGCCGCCCAGCTTTCGGGTGCGGTGCCGAGCGCTCCCGGCGGTCCAGCTGAAGGGCGTCGAGCCGGCCCTCACGCTCGTCGGCCTCGAGTGGGAAGACGAGGCGAGCTTCCCCACGAGCGTGCGCTGCGAGGAGACCGGGCGCGTGTGGACCCTCCCGCGCCGCGATCTGCTCGGCTTCGGGCGCATCGCGGAGCACGAGGGGGTCAAGGCGAACGACGTCGTCCTGGAGGCGGCCGATCCGCAGGCGACGGCGATGATCAGCCGCTGGCAGTTCGAGCTCCGCCGGGGGCCCGCCGGGTTCACCTTGCGGGCGCTCTCCGACGCGCGGACCGAGGTCAACGGGGTCGCGGTCGCGAAGGGCAGCGAGGTGCCGCTCCCCGTCGGGGCGCGCGTGGTCGTCGCCCGCACGCTCACCCTCGTGTTCCTGGCCCCGCGCGACGGGGTCGCGGGCACGCGCCTGCCGCTGGGCGGATAGGGCCTGTCCCTAGGTCGGGAGCGGGGGATCCCGTGCCTGGACCGTCATGTGCATCCTGCATGGTCTGTCCATGCGGAGAGTTCAGGGCTAGTACTCGCCGAACAGGTCCTGGATGCGCGACTCGAGCGCGACCGCGATCTTGTAGAGCGACGAGATCGAGGCGGACGACTCGGCGCGCTCGATCTGCGAGAGCAGCGACACGCTCAGGTTCGTCCGGCGGGCCATCTGCTTGAGCGTGAGATCCTTGTCCTTTCGGAGCTGCCGGATCGTGTCGCCGATCACGCGGTGAAGCTGCTCCTCGGGTGTGCGCGCGAGCCCCTTCTTGCGCATGACGCGCCCGATCACCTCGCGCAGCTCGTCCGGGACGACGGGCTTCTTCAGGTAGTCGACCGCGTCGAGCTTCATGGAAGCGACGGCGGTCTCGAGGTTCGGGTAGCCGGTGAACATCACGACGGCGATGTCGGTGTCGATCTTGCGGACGCGCTTCAGGGTCTCGATGCCGTCCATCTTCGGCATCATCAGGTCGAGGATCGCGAGGTGGTAGCCCCCCGCACGGATCTCGTCCTCGACGGTCGTCGGATCGGTGGTCGTCGTGACCTGGAAGCCGTCCTTCTCGAGGAGAGTCTGCATGTACTCGCAGATGGCCCGGTCATCGTCGACGATCAGGATCTTCACCGCGGGCGTCTCGGGCTGCATGGCGTCTCCTCGTTGCGGACGCGTACCTTTCTACACCCGTTCGTCGGAGACGCGCGCGAAACCCGTTGACGTGGGGCTCGCAAAAAGCAATAAGCTGGCCGCAAGTTTCGGGGCGTAGCGCAGCCTGGTAGCGCACTCGGTTCGGGATCGAGGAGTCGGAGGTTCAAATCCTCTCGCCCCGACCAATTCCCGCTCCCCCTCGGGGGAGATCGCCACGGCCTTCGCGAGCATCGCGAGGGCCGTCGCGTTTTCGGGCGGCCACGGCGGTGCGCGACGGCGTGTCAAGCGGCCGCGCTTCGCCTAGAGTCCTCGCCCATGGAGACCTCTCGCTCGGGCCACTCGCCGCTCCCCTCGCGCCTCGCGCTGACCCTCGCCGTCGGCGTCGCGGCCACCGCGCTCGGCTGCAAGGGCGCGCCCCTCACCCCTGGGGGAGGGAAGGTCAACGTCACCGCGGACGCGAACGGCTTCTCGCCGAGCTCCGTGAAGGTCCAGAAGGGCGCGCCGCTCGAGCTCGTGTTCACGCGCACGACCGACGAGACCTGCGCCAACAAGGTCGTCTTCCCCGAGCTTGGCGTCACGAAGGAGCTTCCCCTGAACACCCCCGTCGCGCTCACCGTGCCCACGGGCGACGCGCGCACCCTGACGTTTCAGTGTGGGATGGGCATGTTCAAGAGCAAGGTCGTGATCCAGTAACCGACTCAGGCGAGCGCGGCGCGCACGCTCTCCCCGAAGATCGACAGCAGGGTGTCGAGCTCGCGGTCGTCGATGGTGAGCGGTGGGCACACGTAGACGGTGTTGCCCAGCGGCCGGAGGTACGCCCCGCGCGCGCGCGCCTCGCGGTACACGCGCCACCCGGCGGCGCCGAGGTAGTCCGACGCCTCTCCCTCGAAAGGGGAGGCGTCCCCGTCGAGGTCGACGGCGCCCACCATCCCGAGCGCGCGTGGCCGCGAGACCCCCGGCAGCGTGGCGAGCTCGTCGACGAGGGCCCGGAGCCGCGGGGCCTTCGCCGCGACCTGGCCGAGCACGTCCTCGTCGCGATAGATCGCCAGGACCTCGCGCGCCACCGCCGCGCCGAGCGGGTTGCCCGCGAAGGTGTGCCCGTAGAGGAGCGCGCGCGCCTTGTCGCCGCGGAACTGGTCGTAGAGCGCGCGGGTGGCGAGCGTGGCGCCCATGGGGAGCACTTGGGAGAACGCCTTGCCGAGGCACATCATGTCGGGCGCGACGCCGGCGTGGGCGGAGGCCCACATCGGCCCCGTCCGCCCGTAGCCCGTGAACACCTCGTCGCACACGAGCAAGATGTCGAGCTCGGTGCACACGGCGCGCAGCCTGCGCAGGAGCTCGGGCGCGTAGGCGCGCATGCCCTCGGCGCCTTGGAGGATGGGCTCGACGAAGACCGCGGCCACCGTCGCCGCGTGCTCGCGCAGCAGCGCCTCCATGGCCTCGAAGACCCGCGGGAGCCCCCCGGGATCGGTCGTCTTCGCGTGCAGGCATTCGAAGAGCACCCCAGCGAACGGGCGGCGAAAGAGCTCGACGCCGCCAAGGCTGGCCGCGCCGACCGTGTCCCCATGGTACGCGCCGTCGAGGGCGACGAAGCGCGTCTTCTCCGGCCGCCCTCGCTGTCGGAACGACTGGACGGCGATCTTCACGGCCACCTCGATCGCGCCAGAGCCGTTATCCGTGTAGAATACACGTTCGAGCCCCGGGGGCGCGACCCGCACGAGCTCCTCGGCGAGGCGCGCCGCAGGCTCGTGGGTGATCCCCGCGAACGCGACGTGCTCGGCGAGCCCGCACTGCCGCGCGAGCGCCTCGCGCAGGCGCGGGTGCCCGTGGCCGAGGGTCTTGGTCCACCAGGACGCGTTGCCGTCGAGGTAGCGCCGCCCGTCCACGTCGACGAGCCACGCGCCGCTCGCGCTCGCGACCACGATGGGGTCCTCGCGCTCCCACAGGTCGGCGGCCGTGTAGGGGTGCCACACGTGCGCGCGGTCGAGCGCGACGAGCTCGGCGCGGGCGCTCACCCGCCGAGCTCCTCCGACGACGGGACCGGCGCGATGAGCGGCTTCAGCACCCCGGCCGCGGCCTCCGGGGCCTCGTCGGGGAGGAACACGGTGGCCGTCGTGCCCTCGCCGGCGGAGCTCGTGAAGCCGAACTGCCCGCCGTGTGCCTTCACGATGCGCTCGACGATGACGAGCCCGAGCCCCGTGCCCGTGGGCCGCGTCGTGAAGAACGGATCTTTCGCGCGGTGCCGCACGGCGGTGTCCATGCCGTCGCCGGTGTCGACCACGTCGATCGTGGTGCCAGGGACCCCCTCGCGCGCGCCGCGCGCCATGCGCACGTTCACGGTGCCCTGGCCGTGCATCGCCTGGATGGCGTTGTCGACGAGGTTGTCGAACACCATGCGCAGCAGGTCCCCGTCGCCGTGCACGACGTCGCCGTCCTCGGCCGCCTCGAGGACGACCTCGCAGCCGATTGACGGCCCCAACCGCGCGATCACCCGATCGAGCACCTCGCCCATGTGGATGGGCACCGGCACGACCCGGATGGGGCGCGCGTAGTGGAGCAGGTCCGAGACCAGGTTCTCGAGGCGCACCGTCTCTTCCTCGAGGATGTCGAGGAGTATCTCCTCGTCTTCACGAGATATTTCGCTCTTGCGCAGGCCCGCCACGGCGTTCGAGATGATGGCGAGCGGGTTGCGGACCTCGTGAGCGACCATGGCGGCCAGCTCGCCCACCGCGGCGAGCTGCACGTTCCGCGCGAGCGCCTCCTGCGTGTGCGACAGCGCGTCGCTCGCGGCGGCGAGCTCGCGGGTGCGCGCGACGAGCTCGAGCCGCTGCGACTCGACCATGACGACGAGGCGCCGGTGGCGCACCACCAGCGTCGCGGCGACCGCGCACATCGCGAGCGTGACGAGGAGCACGACCCACTGCACAGGTCAGCTCCTCGCGCTCGCCCGTCGACGCCCGCGCGTCACTTCTTCTTCGGCGCGGGCTTCGCGGGAGCCTTCGCCGGCGGCTTGGCGGCGGGCGCGGGCGTCGCGGCGGGCGCCCCGGCGTCGGCGGTCGCCGGGTCGTGCGCGTGCGCGGGCTCGCTCGGCGCGTCGTGGTCGACGTGGATCGTGCGCGTAGTGCGGTTCCACGGCCCCGCGAGGGGCTTCTTGTCGGCGCCGAGGAGCTCCACCGTGAGCTCGTACGCGCCGTTGCGGAGGCCGTCGAGGTAGAGCGGCGCGCCGAATTTCTCGACGTCGCCGGTGAGCTCCTTCTCGATGCCGGGGCCCGTCACCGAGACGTGGACGTGCTCCTTGCCGGCCGCGAGCGTCACGTTCGCGACCTGGAAGTCGACGAGGACGTGGTTGGCGGCGTCGCCCTTGTAGTCGCCCTTGGGGCGGCTGTAGACGAGCATCGGGTTCTTGGGGTCGGTCTTGGCCTCCCCCTTCTTCCCGACGTAGAACGGCACGACCACGAGGGCGCCCTTGGTCTTCACCGACTCGTGGTTCGCGCGGCTCGGGAAGGCGACGAGGACGTGCTGGCCCTCCTCGAGCGCCCCGCCCGCGAGCTCGGCGAGCTTCACGCCGGCCTTGGTGTCGTAGATGGCCTTGTAGGGCTTGTTGTCGAGGATGAGGTGCACGTGCTGGCTGCCCATCGCGGTCTGCCAGTTCCGCACGTCGAGCTTCACGGCGAAGTCACCGGCCTTCGCGGTGGGGATGACCTCGTCGCGCCGCGGCGCCGTGAGGTTGACGACGGGCAGCGGCGCGGCCGGATCGGGGCTCGCCTGGCCGGCCGCCAGAGTGACCGGCGGTAGCACGGGCTCGGGGGGCGCCGCGTCCGCGACGGCGGTGGGGGGCGGCGCGGCCGTGACGACCTCCGGGGGCGGCGGCGGCGGCGGCGGCGGCGGCGGGAGGTTGTCGTTCCCACCACCGCACGCGATCGCGAGGGCGGCGAGCGTGGAGAGCGAGGCGAGGGCTGCGGCGCGTTTCATGAGAGACCTTTCGTGGGCGAGCGCGCGGTGACGCGCCGCTTGCGGTTACACCAACTTTCCGTCGGCGGAAAGCGCCTCCGCTCTTGACGTCGCCGGCCCCGTGCGCAGAGTGTCGGGTCGTGCCGCACCGACGACGCTACCTCTTCGTGTGTACCAACCGCCGCGAGGAGGGTCACCCCAAGGGGTCGTGCGCCGCGTCGGGCAGCGAGGAGCTCCTTCGGCGCCTGAAGGCGGGGCTGCTGGCGCGGGGCGTCGCGGGCGAGGTGCGCGCCTGCGGGTCCACCTGCCTGGATCTCTGCGAGATCGGCGCCACGGTGCTGCAGGAGCCGGAGCACGTGTCGTACGGCCGCGTCCAGGCCGGGGACGTGGACGCGCTCCTCGACGCCGTGGCCTCGGGCGGCGTGCTCGAGCGCCTGGTCGTGCGGGCCCCGTGGGAAGCGGGCGGCGCGGGCTGATGCTCCCCCGCTTCGGTGCGACGGTGCAGCTCGCGCTCCGGGGGCACTTTCACCTGCTCGCTGCCCCGCTCGAGGACCGCGCGATCGACTGCGCGCTCGCGGTGAACCTCCACGGCGCGGGCGGCGCCCTCCTCGGGCGCGTGGGTCGCGTGACCGGCGAGGTGTCGGCCGAGGGCGTGGCGACGGAGCGACCGCTCGCGGGGACCGTCGCGCTCCGGCGGGGCGCGTACACGCGGCTGCTCCTGGCCCTGCGGTTCGACGGCGACGACGGCGCGCC
>CAZHGG010000300.1:0-7058 GCA_964531755.1 uncultured Polyangiaceae bacterium | reverse complement strand
GCTCGTCCTGATTCAGGTGACGGGTCCCACGTTCACAGCCGGGACCACGGCCGTGACGGCGGGCGGCGCGAACCAGCTCCGGATCGCGCTCGTCAGCGGGGGCGAAGGCGTCAGCCTCCAGGGCGCCGCTTACACGGGCAGCCTCGTGCTCGCCGAAGTGGGTCCCAAGGGCAGCTCGGTGCGGGGCAGCTTCACCGCGAGCTGGGAGCGCATCGGCAAGGTGACCGGCGGCACCGTGAACGCGACCGAAGCCCGCCCGGGCTCGATCGCCGTCGCCTTTCAGTTCACGCGGCCCTGAGCGCGCGCGACGGCCCGCACCTCCTCGAGGGAGGGGCGGGCCGTTCGCGTGACGCTGTGCCGGTTCGGGGCGCTCAGCCGCCGGTCATCTTCGCGACCTCGGCCGCGAGATCGTCGACCTTCTTCTCGATGCCGTCGCCCACGCCGTAGCGCACGAAGGCGTGAAGCTTCACCTCGCCGCCGAGCTTCTTGCCGAGCTCGCCGCGGAGCTTGTCGATGCTGCCCTCGCCGGGCGCCCAGACGTTGTCCTGGCCGAGGAGGGTGATCTCGGTGAACCACTTGGCCACCTTGCCCTCGATGATCTTCGGCCAGGCGGCCTCGGGCTTGCCCTCCTCCTTGAGCTGACCGGCGAAGATCTCCTTCTGCTTGGCGATCTCGGCCTCGGGCACGTCGGCGCGATTGACCACGGTGGGGGACATCGCGGCGATCTGCATCGCGCAGTTGTCGAGGAACTCGAGGAACGCGGGGTCCTTGGCGGCGTCGGCCGTGGGGGCCTCGCCGGAGAGGAGCACGCCGATCTTCCCGCCCATGTGGGTGTAGGAGATCACCGCGCCGCCCGCGCCGGTGGCCTTCAGGCTCTCCCAGCGGCGCACGACGATGTTCTCGCCCGTGCCGCCGGAGATGTCCTTGCGCTTCTGCTCGAGGGCCTCCGGGAGGGGCGAGCCCTTGGGGGTCTCGGCGGCGGCCTTCACGGCGAGCGCGAGGAAGCCCTGGAAGTCGTCGCCACGCGACACGAAGTCGGTCTGGCAGTTGACCTCGACGACCGTGCCTTGGCTGCGATCGTTCGCGACGAGCGCGCGGACCTCGCCCTCGGTGGCGACCTTGCCGGCCACGTTCGCGCTCTTGATCTCGCGCTTCTTCTGCAAGATCTCGATCGCCTTCTCGATGTCGCCGCTCGCCTCGACGAGGGCCTCCTTGCACGTGCTCATGCCGGCCTGCGTGCGGTCGCGGAGCTCTTTCACCAGCTTGGCGGTAATCTCAGCCATGACGGAACCTCGATCTCTTTTGTCTTCGTAAGCAGTGGAAACAATGGGAGAAGGGCGCTCGGGCCGATGGCCGGGCGCCCCCTCGATTGGTGGCGCGGCGAGGGACCGCGAGCGCGAAGGCTCGCGGGCTCACGCGCGGCGCTCAGTTCGTCGGCGCGTCGGCCGGCGGCGCGGCGTCGGC
Source organism: uncultured Polyangiaceae bacterium (assembly GCA_964531755.1). Lineage (GTDB taxonomy): Bacteria > Myxococcota_A > Polyangia > Polyangiales > Polyangiaceae > JAAFHV01. The sequence goes on along the minus strand of CAZHGG010000300.1, from coordinate 5,594 downwards.
CGCGGGACCACGGCGGCCGCGGAACACCTCGGCCTGGGGACCGCCGCGGTGCCCGCCCTCGTCGCCGCGCGACGGCTGCTCCTTGCGGCGCTGCGTGCCCTCGACGACCGCGTCGGCGATGCGCTGGGTGATGAGGCGGATCGACCGGATGGCGTCGTCGTTGCCGGGGATGATGTAGTCGACCTTGTCCGGATCGCAGTTGGTGTCGGTGATGGCGATGATCGGGATGTTGAGCTTCTTCGCCTCTTGCACCGCGATGGTCTCCATCGCCGGGTCGATGATGAACACCGCCGCGGGGAGGCCGCCCATGTTCTTCAGGCCGCCGAGGTACTTCTCGAGGCGCTCGCGCTCCTTCTCGAGGCGCGAGACCTCCTTCTTCGGGAGCTGGAGGTAGGTGCCGTCCTCCTTCATGCGCTCGAGCTGGCGCATGCGCTCGAGGCCGCCCTTGATGGTGCGGAAGTTCGTGAGCGTGCCGCCGAGCCAGCGGTTGACCACGAAGAACGAGCCGGAGCGGAGGGCCTCCTCCTGGACGATCTCCTGGGCCTGGCGCTTCGTGCCGATGAAGAGCAGGTGGCCGCCGCGGGCCACGGTCTCCTGGACGAAGTGGAACGCGCGCGCGAAGAGGCGGGCGGTCTGGTCGAGATCGACGATGTGGATGCCGTTGCGCGCGCCGTAGATGAACGGGCGCATTTTCGGGTTCCAGCGCTTGGTCTGGTGACCGAAGTGCACACCGGCGTCGAGGAGGGACTTGAGGGGGAGCGGGAAGTCCACGCGGAGCTGCGGGACGCCCTGAGCGTTCATGGCCATGAGTTTTTCGGGTCCTTTTTCGGTTTTGCCTCCGCCCCTCCTCCCCGCTAGCAGCCCGCGGCCGAGGCCAGGGGTGCACCGAACGGGGCAGTGTGTGTGAGGGACGTGTGGATTTTTTCGAGAGGCGCGCACCCTAGTCGGCCCCCACGCGGTGTCAAGTGAGCACGCGAGCGGTCCGCGTGGGCGCTGCGCGCGCGGCGAGCACTGTGCTAGGACCGGCCCGTGCTCCCTGCAAGCTCCTCCTGGTCGCTCCCCGGCGCGCTCGCGGCCGTGGCGCTGCTCGCGGCCGCGTGCGGGCCCGCCCTCACGCCCCCGACCATGAAGGGTCCCCCGCCCGAGTACCTCGAGCCAACCGCTCCGGACGCCGGCGCGCCGGCCCCTTCCGCGCCGGTCACGGCCCCCGCGCCCGCGCCCAGCGAGCCCGCGACGGCGCCCGTCGACGCTGGCGCCGGCTGAGCCGCGTCTTCCGCTGGCCTGGCCCTCCCCGTCGGGAATACGCTCGACGGATGCTGGCACGCCTCCCCCTCGCTCGCTCGCGGGCCCTCGCGCACCTCGCGCTCGCCGCGATCGCCAGTCTGGCGCTGACGTCGCTGTCCGCCTGCGGCGGCGCGGCCGCCGCGATGCCCCCGTCGGCGCCGAGCGCCTTGGGCGAGGGCTCCCCGGTGAGCTTCGGCAGCGCGGCGGGCGGCGCGGCCCCGCCCACGCGCGCCAAGATGTCGGGAGAGATCCGGCGGTTCGACAAAGCGTCGACGCACCTCCGCGCCGACAAGGTGGGAGAGGCCGACGGCAGCACCGAGCCCGACGGCGTGATGGACCACGTGTTCGACCTCGACGTCGACGGCCCGGCCGACGGCGTGTTGCTCACCTCGACCGACGACCAGGGCGAGCCCAACGGCGAGCTCGCCGCAGACACCTTCACGGGTGACGAGGCGCTCCCGCGCGAGGTGGCGGGCCTCGGCGGGTTCGGCAAGCACACGCTCGGGATCGGGGTCTACGAGGGCGAGCGGCGCCTGAACGCCCCAGACGGCCACCTCCCCGCGATCGACCCGGGAAAGCACGGCCTCACGCTCTACGTGTCGAGCCGCGACGCCCCCCGCGCGGGCGGCGTGCGCGTGTTCGTCCGCTTCACCGACGGCTCGATCGTGAAGGGCCCCGTCGTCAAGCTGCGATGAGCCCGCGGCTCGCGCGAGGGCCCGCGAGCGCGACGCCTGCGTGGACGCGCGGGTGGCTCCTGGATCCGTCGCGGTGGGAGTTCGACGGCGTGCGCCACGTGGCCGCGCCGCTCGCGGCGCTCGAGGCCTTCCCTAGCGTGGCAGAGCTCGACGCGCGCCTCGCGGGCAGCCCGCGGCTCGAGGCGCAGTCCCAGCCGCCACGCCCGCGACGAGCACGCGGGGCGAGGACCGCGCCCGACCCGGCGGCGCTCTACGACGTGCGCATCACGCAGGCCGCCCGCGTGCCCACACGCGAGGGCTCGTGGCACGACCTCATGAACGCGCTCGTCTTCCGCGCGTTCCCGCGGGCCAAGGCCACGCTCCACGCGCGCCAAGCCAGCGAGCTCCTGGGGCACCTCGACCGCGACGGCGCGCTCCCCGGCGCGCGCACCCGGCTCCAGGACGTGCTCGCGATGCTCGACGAGGGCGGCGCGCTCCTCGCCGTGCGCCCCGAGGACGCCGCGCGGCTCCGGGCCGCGATCGCCCAGGGCGGGGCGAACCTGTCCGGCGCGCGGCTCGTGGTCTTCGGACACGCCCTCCTCGAGCACGCGGTGCTGGGCGCGCCGCTGCCCCGCGCCGCGCCGGTGGTGCTGGAAGACCCCGCGCCCGACGCGCCGCTCCGGGAGCTCGTGCCTCGCCTCGACGAGGCCCTCGCGGCCTACGTGGACGCGGTCACCGCGGGGCCGATGCCCCCCGCCCTATCCCTGCCCGCCTGACCTCGCCCCACGTCACCGGGCCGCTACGCTTGCGCGCGCGGGCCGGCGACGATCGCCGCCACGATCTCGCGGCGGCTCACCTTCCCGCTCGTGGTCTGCGGCAGCTTGTCAGTGACGAACACGCGCGCCGGGACCATGTAGTCGGGGAGCTTCGCCCGGCAGTGATCGAGCAGCTCGGCCTCCGTGAGCGACATGCCCTCGCGGAAGACCACGGCAGCCCAGATCTCGTTCTCAATCATCGGGTCGGGCACGGCGACGGCGCAGAACTCGGAGAGCTCGGCGTCGCGCAGCGAGAGCGCGATCTCGATCTCGGCGAGCTCGATGCGGTAGCCGCGGCTCTTGATCATGTCGTCCTTGCGGCCGAGGAAGAAGATGTTCCCCGAGGCGTCCTTGCGCGCGAGATCGCCTGTAAAGTACACGCGCTCGTTCAGGTGCGGCAGCAGCGGGAAATTGCGGAAGGCGAACGCGGTCTTCTCCGCGTTCTGGTAGTAGCCGGGAGAGACGTGGGTGCCGCGCAAGATGAGCTCGCCCACCTCCTCCGGCGCGCACTCGCGGCCGTCGTCGGTCACCACGAAGGCCTCGGTGTTCTCGAACGCCTTGCCGATGCTGACGGGCTTGTCGAGCTCGAGCGCGTCGGCGTCGATCTCGTAATACGTGCAGTAGATGGTCGCCTCGGTGGGGCCGTAGATGTTCACGAGGCGCGCCTTGGGGAGGTGCTCGTGGAGCTTCTTCATGAAGATCGCCGGGCACGCCGCCGCGCCGCTGATGAGCACGCGCAGGCTCGTGAGGTCGTAGCGCTTGAAGAGCTGCGGCCGCTCGACGATCGCGCCGAACACCGTCGGCACGGTCGACATGAACGTGATCTTCTCGGCCTGCACGGCCGCGAGGATCGTGTTGATCATGAGCTGGTTCTTGATGACCACCAGCGTGGCGCCCTGGCGGAGCGCGTTGAACGTGTCGAGGCCCGAGATGTCGAAGGTGAACGGCGCCACCTGCGCGACCACGTCGTCCTCGCGCACGTCGAGCTTCTCGTCGCACCACTCCATGAAGGTCATGATGTTGCGGTGCGTGATCATCACGCCCTTGGGCTTGCCGGTGCTGCCCGAGGTGTACATCACGTAGGCGAGGTCGGCGTCGAGCGCGGCCAGCGCGGTCTGGCGCTCGGCCGGCTGGCCGGTCACGAACGAGAAGCCGCGCACGCGCTCGTCGCTCGTGGGCGCTTGGCCAGGCTCGTCGTCGAGCAGCACGAGGCGCTCCACGGCCGTGCGCTCGAACACGCCCTCCGCGATCAGCGCGTCGGCCACAGAGCGCGAGGTGAAGAGCACGCGGATACCGCAGTCCTCGAGGATCTGCAGCTTGCGCTCCACCGGGAACGCGTAGTCGATGGGCACGTACGCGGCCGCGGCCTTCAGGACGCCGAGCTGGATCGCCACGTACGTGTGCGACTTCTCGAGGCAGATGCCGACGCGGTCCCCCTTCTGACCGCCGAGCGCCACGAGCGCCTGCGAGAGCTGGTTCGTGAGCGCGTCGAGCTCGGCGAAGGTCATGCTGGCGTCGCCGCACACGATCCCGCGCTTGGTGGGGAGTCGGCGGGCCGTCGCCTCGAGGGCGTCGGTGATGAAGGTTCCCATGCCCCAGAAATACGCGAAGCCGGGGCGCGGAGGCGCGGAATCGTGCGTCTGCTCCCCTCCCCACCGGGCCGCGTTCGAACGCGCGCGGGGCGCCGAGCACCGCCCGACGCCCCGTGGGAGACCGCTGCCCGGGCCTCAGCTCCGCTTGAACGGCGCCTTGCCGGCGTACACCGCGCCGCGGCCGAGCTCGAAGGCGATGCGGACGAGCTGGTTGTACTTCGCCACCCGGTCGGAGCGCGAGAGGCTCCCGGTCTTGATCTGGCCGGCGTTGGTGGCCACCGCGAGGTCGGCGATGAAGGTGTCCTCGGTCTCCCCCGAGCGGTGGCTGATGATGCTGCGGTACCCCGCGTCGGTCGCCATCCGGATGGCGTCGAGGGTCTCGGTGAGCGTGCCGATCTGGTTGACCTTGACGAGGATGGCGTTGGCGACGCCCGCCTCGATGCCGCGCGCGAGGCGCGCCGTGTTGGTGACGAAGAGGTCGTCGCCGACGAACTGCACGCGGGCGCCGAGCGCGTCGGTCATCTTCTTCCAGGTGTCCCAGTCGTTCTCGGCGCAGGCGTCCTCGATGGAGACGAGCGGGTATTTCTCGACGAAACCGGCGTAGATCGCGAGCAGCTCGTCGCCGGTGACGACCTTCTTGTCGAAGGTGTAGGTGCCGGCCTTCTTGTCGTAGAACTCGCTCGCGGCGCAGTCGAGCGCGAGGGCGATGTCCTCGCCCGGGCGGTAGCCGGCGGTCTCGATGGCCTTCAGCACCGACTGCAGCGCGTCCTCGTTGGAGCCGAGGCGCGGGGCGAAGCCGCCCTCGTCGCCGACGGCGGTGGTCTGCCCGCGCGCCTTCAGGTCGGACTTCAGCGCGGCGAACACCTCGGCGCCCATGCGGACGGCGTCGGCGATGCTCTCGGCGCCGAGGGGCACGATCATGAACTCTTGAATTTCCAGGCCGTTGTCCGCGTGGGCGCCGCCGTTCAGGATGTTCATGAGCGGCGTGGGGAGCACGCGCGCGTTCGCGCCGCCGAGGTACCTCCAGAGCGGCAGTCCGAGCGCGTCGGCGGCGGCTCGGGCGACGGCCATCGACACGCCGAGGATCGCGTTCGCGCCCAGGTTGCCCTTGTTGGGGGTGCCGTCGGCCTCGCAGAGGACGGCGTCGACCTCGGTCTGGTCGAGCGCGTCGAGCCCGAGCACAGAGGGCCCGAGGACCTGGTTGACGTTGTCGACCGCCTTCTGGACGC
>CAZHGG010000299.1:0-7096 GCA_964531755.1 uncultured Polyangiaceae bacterium | reverse complement strand
ACGCCGTTGGCCTTGCCGAGCGCCGCGAGCGCCTGCACGTCCTTCGGGAAGCAGGAGCCGCCGTAGCCGGGGCCCGCGTGCAGGAACTTCTTGCCGATGCGCGCGTCGGTGCCCACGCCGAGCCGCACGGCGTGCACGTCGGCGCCGGTGGCGTGGCACAGGCGGGAGAGCTCGTTCATGAACGAGACCCTCATCGCGAGCATGGCGTTCGAGGCGTATTTCACGAGCTCGCTCGACCGCGGATCGGTGACCACCACCCGCTCGCCGGAGAGCTGCAGCGGCGCGTAGAGGTCGCGCAGGGTCTGGCGCGCGCTCTCGCTCCGCGCGCCGAGCACGATGCGATCGGGCTTGAAGAAGTCGGCGACGGCGTCGCCCTCCTTCAGGAACTCGGGGTTCGACACGACCTCGAGGGAGGCGTGCGCGTTGGCGACGTGACCCTGGAGGGCGTCGCACGTGCCCACCGGGACCGTGCTCTTCACCACCACGATCGCGCTCCGCTTGGCCTCCGCCGCGATCGTGGAGGCCGCGGCGAACACCGCGCTCACGTCGGCCGCGCCGTCCTCCCGGGGGGGCGTGCCCACGGCGATGAAATAGGCGTCTGCCTCGTCGAAGGGGGCGACCACCCGCGTGGAGAACGTGAGGCGCTTGCTGCGCTGGTTGCGGCGGACGAGGTCGGCGAGGCGAGGCTCGTAGATCGGGATGTGGCCGCTCTCGAGGAGCGCCACGCGCTTCGGATCGATGTCGACGAGCAGGACCTCGTGACCGAGGTCGCTGAGGCCCGTACCCGTCACGAGACCCACGTACCCCGCCCCGAAGACCACCAATCGCATGGCGGACTCCCCTAGCGTACCCGCGCCCCGTTTTCACGCGGGAAGTGCGGGCCGCGCCCGCGTGAACTTGGCCAAACGCGAGGGGGTGGCGAACACTGCGCTCGGATGTCCTGGCCACTCGCGGACGCACGCCACCTCGCGCTCTTCGCCGCGCGCCACGCTGGGCAAGGGCTCGCGTGGGCCGAGGAGCACACCGGCGTGCCCGCGATCGTGCTCGCGGCGGCGCTCCTCGTCGCCGGGTACAAGCTGCTGAAGCGGACGGCTCGCTTCGCGCTCGAGGTCGCGCTCGTGGTCGGGCTGCTCGGCCTCGCGTCCGCCCTCGGGTGGGTCAGGTTCTGAAGCGCGCTCGCCTCCTCGGGGCTCGGCTTTCGGGCCCACGAACGCTCCGCGTTTGCTAGCGTGCCGGCCCGCCGCACCGAGCGGCGCCATGTCTACAAATGTGCGCCACGCGGCGCGAGGAAGAGGCTCATGAAGCTCGAGGACCTGAAGATCATCGTCACCGGCGGCGCCCAAGGCATGGGGCGCACCTTCGCGCTCGCGCTCGCCGAGGCGGGCGCCAGCGTGGTCATCTGCGACGTGAACGAGGCGGGGCTCGCCGAGACGACCGCCGCGGCGAAGGGGCTCCGCGGCAAGCTCTTCGCGAGCAAGACGAACGTGGCCGACGAGGCCGAGGTCGGCGCGCTCGTCGAGTTCGCGCACAAGGAAATGGGCGGCCTGAACGCCCTCATCAACAACGCTGGCATCCTCCGCGACGGGCTCCTCGTGAAGAAGGACCGCGAGACGGGCGCCGTGAAGAAGCTCTCCAAAGAGCAGTGGGACGCGGTCATCAGCGTGAACCTCACCGGCGCGACGCTGCTCACCCGCGACTTCGTGGCCAAGATGGTCGAGACCAACACCCGGCCGGGGGTCGTGGTCAACATGTCCAGCGTCGCGCGCCACGGCAACCGCGGCCAGTCGAACTACACCGCGGCGAAGGCCGCCCTCGCGGCGAACACGGTCACGTGGGCGCGCGAGTTCGCCGCATACGGCGTCCGCGTGGGCGCGGTGGCGCCCGGCATGGTGGAGACCCCGATGACCGCGGGCATGAACCAGAAGGCCCGCGACGCGCTCGTCGCGGCGATTCCCGTGGGCCGCATCGGCCTGCCCGAGGACCTGTGGCTCGCGGTGAAGTTCGTCCTCGAGTGCGACTACTTCAACGGCCGCACGATCGACGTCGACGGCGGCCTCAGCATGTAGAGGACGCGCGGTCGCTCCCCTTGCGCGCTCGAACGGTCGAGGTAGAAGAGGGCCATGCTTACGCACCCTGGCCACTCTGGCCACCCCGACCGCGCGCTCGCCGCGCTCTCTGCGCTCGTCGTGGCCTCGCTCGCGCTCGCGACCTCCGTCGTGGCGTGTGGCTCGGACGGGCGGCAGGTGTTCGACGACGACGCCTCCGCCCCGCCCGGCGCGCTCGTGCCGCCGGGGGGCGAGGCGGGCACGTTCGACCCGGCGGAGGGCGGGGCCGAGGCCGGCAAGCCCGTCGCCGTTGGCTACCTGAGCGGCAAGGTGGTGGCGCCGGAGGGCACCGTGCCCATCAGCCAGGCGCTCGTGTACCTCACCGATCGCCAGCCGGATCCGCTCCCGGCCCAGGCGTACTGCGACACCTGCGTGAAGCTCTCGCCGCTCGAGCCGTACGGCTACTCCAAGCCCGACGGCACGTTCGAGGTGCCCGCGTACAAGACCGGCAAGCAGCTGCTCGTGGTGCAGAAGGGCCAGTTCCGCCGCGTGCGCGAGGTGGAGATCCAGGCGGGCGACCAGCGCACCGACCCCACGTACACCCGGCTGCCTGGCAAGAGCGATCCGGCGAACGGCGATACGATCCCGCGCATCGCGATGGTCGTCGGCGGCTACGACAAGATCGACTACTCGATGAAGAAGCTCGGCATCGAGGAGTTCTACCGCTACGGCGACGCGCCGCCGCCGTTCCCGTCGAACGGGCCCGGGATCAAGACGGGCAAGTCGGGCAACGACCTCATCGGCTCCGCCGGTGAGCTCGGGAAGAACCACATCGTGCTCATGCCCTGCGCGACGTTCGGCTTCGACCGCAACGAGGGGACCGGCCAGTTCATCTGCGGGGCGCCCAGCTCGGGCCAGAAGGGCGCGCTCAAGACGTTCGTCGACGCGGGCGGCAAGCTCTACGTGACCGACTTCTCGTACGAGGCCGTGCGCCAGACGTGGCCTGGCTTCATCACCTGGTACGACAGCGGCATGTCGCCGCTCACCGACACCTCGCGCGGCGTCGGCACGGCGTGCCGCTCGGGCGAGGAGAACACGCCCGGCACCGCCGTCGACGTGGGGCTCCGCGACTGGATGAACGCCATCGGGGAGACCAACATCCAGCTCCAGGCGAGCTGGTCACGCATCCAGAAGGTGTCCCCGCAGCCCGGCGTCGACGCCACGGGCAAGCCCGTCACCATCACCCCCAAGGTGTGGATGACCTCGCAGGTGGGTGGCAACGCCCTGCCCGCGACCGTGAGCTTCGAGCAGACGTGCGGGCGCGTGCTCGTGAGCTCGTACCACTGCGAGGGGGACGACGGCTCGAAGCTGCTCGCCCAAGAGAAGGCGCTGCTCTACACGCTGCTCGAGGTCGGCGTGTGCGTCGGGCAGCTCCCGCCGCCACCACCGCCGCGCTGAGCCAGCTCAGCCCTTGAAGGGGGCGAGCTCCTTCGCCAGGTCGCCGGAGGCGGCCAGCTCGGTCACGATGTCGCAGCCGCCGATGAACTTCCCGCCGACATAGAGCTGCGGGATGGTAGGCCAGTTCGAGAACTCCTTGATGCCCTCGCGGATCGCGGGGTCGGCGAGCACGTTCACGGTCTCGAACGGGACGCCCTCGCGCTTCAGCAGCTCCACGACGCGGCTCGAGAAGCCGCACTGCGGGAACGACTTCGACCCCTTCATGAAGAGCACGACCTTGTGGTCGGCGATGAGCTTGGCGATCTGGGCTTGTGCGTCCATGGTGACTCCGGGGGCGGGCAGCGCGGGCAGCGAGGCGATGAGGACGGGGTGGGCACGGGGCGAGGCGGGCGAAACATGGGGCGTCCCGGGCCGCCGCGCAACCGCCGCGCGCTTCGCCCGCGACGCGGCGGAGAAAGTGAGTCGTTTCGAAGCCCCCAAGTGGACGGGGTCGGTCATGTGTGACATTTGTGTGACGAAGCGATGGCAACTCTCGATCTCAGCTCCGAGTTCCCGGCGGCGCGGGACGCCTCCACGGCGGAGCCGAGCGCGTCGAGCGCGGTGCGCGTGGGCGTCCATGACGCCTCGCGCGTCGAGTGGAGCGTCTCCCTGCCGCTCCCCGAGGGGCGGGCTGGCGCCTTCAGCATCGAGGTGCGCCTGAAGGTGCCCGAGAACGCCTACGTCGAGCACGCCCCGTGGAAGCACCTGCAGCATTTCACGCGCCTCGACGGCCCGCAGCTCTCCCTCGCCGAGGACGTGTTGTCGATCGACGAGCTGCGCCGCGGCGTGCTCGCGCTGGCCAACAAGCTCGCGCGCGCGAGCGAGCTCTTCGCGCGCCACTGCCGCCTCGCGAGCTCCCTCTTCGCCACGGCCCCGCACTCGGAGCTCGAGGGCGTCCTCCTCGCGTCGCTCGAGGCCGCGGGTCGCGTGGTGGAGGACGGCCGCGCGCGCCTCGCCACCCCGGTGAAGGGCGAGCCCCCCGAGGTGGCCCGCGAGCGGCGGCTCGTCGACGAGTACATCAGCGTGAGGCTCCTCGAGATGCTCGCGGCCGCGGGCCGCTCCCTGACGACCCTGAGCGCCTCGCGGTCACCTCACGTCGCGGAGTTCGCGCCCGTCATCGCCATCACCGAGACCCACATCGCCGAGGCCCTCGCGCGGGAGCTCGAGCACCGCCAGGCCGAGCGGTACGTCCGCGCCGAGCCCCTCCTCCAGAAGGCCCTCGAGCGGTACCTCGACCGCGCCAGCCAGCTGAAGAAGCACTTCCAGGAGGTGCTCTTCCTGGAGCACGAGACCATCCACATCGTCGACCGGCTCTCGCACGTGTCGGCCGCGCTCGTCGCGCTGGTCGCCTCCACGTGGGCGTTCGCGTGGCAGCTCGCGCTGCTCGACCGCGGCACCTCGTTGGGGGCCCGCTTCGGCTCGGGGCTCACGACGGTCGCGCTGCTGGCCGGCCTCATCTATGCCACGAAGGATCGCCTGAAGGAGCTCGGCCGCACCTTCCTCGCGCAGAAGCTGAACGACGTGTACGACGTGCAGCGCTTCACCCGCTTTCGGGCGCCGCAGCGCCGGCTCCCGGGGCGCGACGTGGTCGTGGCGGCGAGCGAGTGCTTCAAGCACCGGGAGGAGCGCCTCCCCGACCCACTGAACCCCGAGAGCGGCGCGAGCGTGCCGTACCGGGTCATCACCTACAAGTCGCGCGGCAAGGTGCACCCGAACGCGGCCCTGCGCTCGTCCGGGGTGCGGCGCGTGAAGCACGTGTTCCGCTACGACCTCTCGCCGCTGTTCGGCCGCCTCGACGACGCCACCAAGTCGGTGCCGGTGCTGTGCGAGGGCTCGCGAAAGGTGCGTTTCATCGACGCGCCCAAGGCCTACCGGCTGCCCTTCGAGATCCGCGTGACGCACGACGACCGCGGCGCCGGAGGGGGCGCGCGGGGCGGTCGGCGCGAGCAGCAGTGGGTCGAGTCGACCGTCCTCGTCGTGCACAAGCGCGGGCTCGATCGCATCGAGCGGCCGGACGACGACGACGACGACGCCATCGGCATCGAGCCGGGCTGAGCGTCGCGGTCGCGAGGCCGCGGCTACGGCGCTCCGCACATGACGTGCGCCACCTTCTCGAACGTGTCCTTGAAGGCGGTCCCGCGGCAGAGCGGCACCCACTGCGCGGTGGAGGCGTCGATCGCGGTGGTGCAGGCCGCGTCGCCGACCCCCATGCAGATGGCGGTGGACGCCTGCGCCTGGCACGCGGCCGCGGAGGAGCCCGCGGGGCACGCCGAGCAGGCGGTGCTGGTGCACACCACCTCTTTCGAGACCGGGAGCGCGCATTCGGGGCGTCCGAGCACGAGCGCCGCGCAAGCCGCCACGTTGGGCGAGACGGCCACGTCCGAGAGGGGGATCAGGGCGCCGACCGGCACCTTCGTGAAGTCGTCGCCATCGAGGCCGCCGAGCAAGCAGCGCGCGCACTCCTGGTTCGCGGCGATGTACGCGTTGCAGCCGGCGGCCGTGCTCGTCCCGCTGAGGCACGCGCTCACCGCCTCCGTGATGACGGGGTCGGTGCAGAGCGAGGGGCTCCGGGTGGGGGCCGCGCCCTCGAGCAGGAAGGCGTTGTTCTCGTCGTAGCAGGCCACGATCGGGCCGGCGTCGAACGCGCCGGCCTCGCGGTCCGGAGGAGGCGCGGCGTCGCTCGGCGGCGGGCGGGAGGCGTCGGGGAGGGCCGCGTCGGCGAGCGGCGCGGCCGCGTCGCCCGCGTCGGTCGCGGTGGGGGTCGTGGTGGTCGTGGTCGTGGTGGACGAGCACCCGACGAGCGCGACCCCCACGATCAGGGCGCCCAGCGGGCCGAGCAGGAGCAGCGAGCGACGAGCGGCGAGGGGTGCGGCGTTCATTGGCGGGTGCAGGTGTCGCACACCTCCCACGCGGGCGCCACCAGCGGCGGAGCGGCGTCTGGTCCGGGGCGCCCTCACCCGGCCACCGGGGCCCGCGGCGAGCGCCGCGGTGCTAGCCTGCGGCCGTGTCCGAGCGCATCTTCCCCGACCTCGACCCCGCGGCGATCGTCTACCGCTCCGCCGACCTCGTCGTCGTCGACAAGCCCGCGGGCGTGCCGACCCAGGCCCCGAGCCCCGAGGAGCCCGAGGACCTGGTGACCCGCCTCCGCCGCTTCCTCGCGCGCGAGGCAGGCGCCGGCGCCCCCGAGCCCTACCTCGGCGTCCATCAGCGCCTCGACCGCGACACGAGCGGGCTCGTCCTCTTCACCCTGCGGCGCGAGGCGAACGCCCCTGTCGCGGCGGCCTTCGAGGGGCGCCAGGTGAAGAAGACCTATGTCGCTTGCGTGGAGTCCCGTGGCCCGCTCGGGGCCCGCACGTTGCGCGACACGCTCGACAAGGGCGAGGGCGGGCGCATGCAGGTGGTGCGCGCGGCGCGCGGCGCGCGCGTCGAGGCGCGGGGCAAGCTGGCCGTCACGCACGTGACCGAGCGGACGCGGCGCGGCGCGCGGGCCATGGTCGAGCTCTCCCTGGAGACCGGCCGCACGCACCAGGTGCGCGTACAGCTCGCGCACGCCG
>CAZHGG010000298.1:0-7097 GCA_964531755.1 uncultured Polyangiaceae bacterium | reverse complement strand
CGCCGCGCACGCCGCCGCCGGCCGCGCCCACGCGCGGGTGCGCCGTGGACTTCGACGTAGCCGTCGCGGGCGGCGGGCTCTGGTCCTTGCTCGCGCCGATCCTGGCGGCGAGGGGCCTCTCGGTGGTCGTGGTCGAGCGCGCACGCGCGGCGGCCTCGCACCGCGAGTGGAACGCGAGCGGGCCGGAGCTGGACGCGCTCGTGCGCGCCGGCCTGTTCACCGCGCCCGAGCTCGCGGAGCTCGTCGTGGTGCGCTACGACCACGGCGTGTGCCGCTTCCGCGGCGGCCAGAGCTACCCCGTGGCCGGCGTGCTCGACCACGCCGTCGACGCCGGCCCCCTCCTCGCGCGCGCGCGCGGGCTCGCAGAGGAGCGCGGCGTGACGTTCCTCGACGGGCACGAGGTGCTCTCGCACGCGTCGGGGCCGAGCGCGGTGCGCGTCCTCGCGAGGGCCACAGGCGCGCCCGCTGCGCCGCCCCGAGAGCTCACCGCGCGGCTCCTGGTCGACGCGCGCGGCGCCGCGAGCCCGTACGCTACGGCCGACCTCGTGTGCCCCACGGTGGGCGGGGTCCTCCGGGGCCTCGCCACCGGGGACGCGCCGGACGAGGTGAACCCGCGCGTGGGCGACATCCTGGCCACGGTCGATCCCGTCGTGGATGGCCGCCAGCACGTGTGGGAGGCCTTCCCGGGGCGCGCGGGGGAGACCACGGTGTACTTGTTTTACTACGCCCGGGCCCGAGAGCGCGTGTCGCTCGCGGAGCTCTTCGCGGACTTCTTCGCCAGGCTCCCTCGGTACAAGCGAGGCGACTCGGAGCTCGTTCGGCCCACGTTCGGCCTCATCCCCGGGTGGTCGCGCCTCACGCCCGCCCCGCGCGCGCCGGGGCCGCGGGTGGTGCTCGTCGGGGACGCCGCCTCGCGCCACTCGCCCCTCACGTACTGCGGCTTCGGCGCGACCCTGCGGTCGCTCGAGCCCGCCGCGCGAGCCATCACGCGCGGGGTGCGGGCAGACGCGCCCGACCTCGGCTCGATCGTCGACGACGCCCCCGTCCACTCGCTCACGGGCGCGCTCGCGCACATGATGGCGTCGCGCGCGTTCCGTGGAGACGAGCTCAACGCGCTGCTCGACGCGGCCTTCGGCGCGCTCGCCGCCATGGGCGACGAGCGCTACGCGAGCTTGCTGCGCGACGAGATGTCAGCGAGCGGCGTCGTGGAGTTTCTCCGGCGGACCGCGGCGCGCCATCCGGCCGTCTGGGGCAAGGTCGCGCGGGGGCTCGGCGTGCGGACCGCCGGTCGGTGGAGCCTCGGCGTCGCGAGCGCGCTCGTCCGTGGCTAGCGCCCGGGCGCGCGCGCGCCGCTCGAGCTCACGCACGCCGAAGAAGAAGCCGAAAGGCGCGCCTCCGGAGCTGCCTGTATGATGCACGCGATGGGCCCGGACGATGCCTCGGATGACGCGGAGCCGCAGCAGGAAGCCCACGGGCAGCCGCCCGTGGCAGAGCCCGTCGTGGACGACCAGGTAGCCGAGGCCGAACGCGCTCATCCCTACGCCCGCCCCGAAGGCGAGCTCGCGCGCGACGGTCGGCGCGGCGACGCAGCCCCTCACGATGAGCGCGATCGCCAGCGGCGCGTGGAGCAGAGACAGCGCGTCGTTCGCCTCGAGCCGCGCGCGCTGTCTGCCTGGGGGGAGCGGCGCGTGGTGCGACCTGTGGATGGACCACAGCCACCCGTGCCAGACCTTGCCGTGCAGCAGCGCCGCCCACAGGTCCATGGCCACCGCGACCACGAGCGCGGCGGGCCCCCACACGAGCGCGTGCGCGAGCGGGCCGCTCACGGCGCGCCCCCCGCGCGAGGGTTCGCCGCATGATCCCCGCGCGCAAGAGCCGCCTCTTCACCTGGTGGTTCGCCGGCGACGCCGAGCGCCGCTTGCGCCGCGCCTTCGGCTCGGTGCGGGTGCGGGGGCTCGAGCCCGCGCGCGCGCTCATGCGCGACGGGCCGGTGCTGATCGTCTCGAACCACACCGCGTGGTGGGATCCGCTCCTCGTCCTCGTGCTGACCACCCGCGTCTTGGGCGTCGACGCCTTCGCCATGATGGACGCGAACAACCTGCGGCGCCTGCCCTTCTTCGGCCTCGTGGGGGCCTTCGGCGTGGACCTCGACGTGCCCGCGGACGGCGCGCGGGCCATCCGCTACGCGGCCAAGCTCCTCGATCGGCCGGGGCGGGTGGTGTGGGTCTTCGCGCAGGGGCACGAGCGGCCGGTGACGGCGCGGCCGCTCGGGTTTCGGGGCGGCACCGCGGAGATCGCGCGGGTGGCGCGTCGCGCCGTGGTGGTCCCCGTGGCGCTGCGCTACGAGCACGGGGCGCGGCCCGCGCCGGACGCCTACGTGTCGTTCGGCGCGCCGCTCGAGCCTGCGCCCTCCCGCGACGTCGAGGCCGGTCGCGCCGCGCAGGAGACGTCGGTGACGGCGGAGCTGGACGCCCTGGACGCCGCCCTCCGACGGGGCGAGCTGGAGGCGTGGGCGCCGGTCTTCGAGGCGCGCCCGAGTCGGCTCTTGGCGCTGCTCGAGGCGTCGCTCGCGTGGCTCACGCGTCCCCGGGTGCGCTGAGGTCGCGGCCCCGCCATGAGCGGTCATCGCGCCTCCTCGGTGAACCTGCCGCCGGCCTCGGGGAGAAGGCGGACGCCGCGCCACACCGTGCGACGCGTGAAGCAGGCGCGCGCGAACGCCGCCAGCAGCAAGGCGTCCGCGAGGACCACGTCGCCGAGGAGCGCCAGCGCGCCGCTCTTCCGGCCCCCGAGGGCCCGCGCGCGCGCTCCCACCGCGACGCGCGCGCCGCTCGCGAGCGCGGCGGCCGCGAGCGCGCGCACCTCCCCGCCAGCGGGGCCGACGAGGGCGGCCATCGTGGCCAGGGCGACGATGAGGGGCGCGGCGCAGAGCAGGAGCGGGTAGGTCGGGAGCAGGTGCGGGCGCTGCGCGCGGATGACGCGGATCCACCTTGCATAACGTTCGATCACCGCGATCCAGGAGCGGCCCTGGGCGCGCGAGCGCGCCACGATCGGGGCCATCGCCGTCGAGAGGCCCGCCTCGCGCAGCCGTCGCGCGAGCTCCATGTCCTCTCCGAGGTGGGTCGTGAGGGACTCGAAGCCGCCGACCTCCGCGAGGGTGTCCGCTCGGATCACGAAGAGCTTGCCCACCATCCCGCCCGGGTCGAGCGCCGAGAGGAGCGGGAACGCGTGGAGGGAGGCGTCGAGGACGGCGGCGGACGCGCGGTCCGCCGCGGTGGTCGGGTTGACCTCGACGGGCGCCGCCCACGCCGCGCCGACGGTGTCGTGGGAGAGGGCGCCGACGAGCGCGTCGAGCGGAGCTCCCTCGAGATCCACGTCGCTGTCGGCGACGATCACGAGGTCCGCGCCGCGCGGCTCGGACGCGAGGGCCCGCGCGAGCTGCGCCGCCTTGCGGTTCGCGGCGCGGGCGTGGGTCACCACGGCCGATGCGGCCACACCCTCGCGCGCGAGCGCGCCGACCGCTTGGTCGATCGCCGCCGCCGCCGTGTCCCGCGGCGACTCGATCGCGAAGCGCGTGGTCATGGGGAACGAGCGGCGGGCCCGCGCGGTCGACGCGAGCGTGCGGTCGAGCTCCGGCTCGAGCCCCGCGCACGGGCGGAGGAGCAGCGCGCGCGCGTGGGTCGTCTGGGCCGGACGAGGCGTGGCGGAGGTCGCCGCCGCGCGCCACGACCGCAAGATCGCCCAGAGCGCGCAGCTCGCGTAGGCCAGCGACCAGACCAGGGCGAAGGCGGAGGCGTCGTGGCTCATGCCCGACCTATCTTGAACCCGAGCAGGAAGCGAACCCAGCCCTGCGCGAGCCGATCGAGGGACATGGTCTCGTGCATCGCCACCACCGCGCGCCCCCCGAGGCGGGTCTCCACGAGCGTGCGCGCGTAGAACGGGCCGTCCTCGAGCTCGCGGTGCACGCGCGGCGCGCCGCCCTCGGTGCGCGCGCTCCGGGGGAGGCGCCAGAGCGTCGTGGGGAGGGGCTCGGGGGAGGCGACGGGCGCGGGGAGGACCTTCGCGACCCCGCCGTCGCCGCGGAGGATCTCGAGGGCGAGGCTGCGCTCGTGGCCGAGCCGGTCGACCACGTCGTACGTGATCGCCGCGCCGTGATCGCCGATCCGGGCGCGGCTCCACGACCAGCGCGAGAAGGCGCTCTCGAGCGGCGCGTCGCCCGCGTTTGCGTCGTGGTAACCGTGCCCACGGAAGCGGACGCCGGGCTCGCTGAGCTCGACCTCGATGCGGCCCATCGGCGCCACCGGCCACCACGTGTGGAGACCGGCGTCGTCGAGCGGAAAGGACGCCTGCCCTACGCCGCCCGGGCGGAAGGTCACGCGACCTCGCACGCGCTGCGGCACCGCGCGCGGGAACGGCGAGGTGACCTCGTCGAGGTCGACGACGAGCCGGTCGCCCTCCCACCTCATCGAGCTTCGCCCCAGCGACAGCGCGCTGGCCTCGCGGTCGCCGTCGTCGATGCGCTGCTCGGTGAGCGCCCAGAGGCGGCCGCGGGGCCCGTACACCGCCACGTTCATCGCGCAGAAGTCGAGCGCGCGCGCCGCGCCCCCCGCGGCCCTCTGGCGCGCGTATCGGGGCGAGAACGGGCTGCCGAGCAGGGCGATGATGACGATCGCGGTGGAGCCGTCCTCGCCTATCCCGTCCAGATAGAGCCACTGGTACCCGCCCGCCGCGATCGCGCGGTCGAAGCGAGGTCCGCCCTGACGCTCTCGGCCGCGAGCCGCCCACTCAAGGCGGCCATCGGCACGCCGGGGCCAGGGTGAACGCTCCCGCCCGCGAGATAGAGCCCCGGCAGGCGCGTCCGCGCGCCCTCCCTCGAGAGCGACGAGAGCGGCCCGTGCGCGCTCGCCCCGTAGAGCGCCCCGCCCGTGCCCGGGAATCGCCGGCTCCACTCGAGCGGGGTCGTCAGCGCTCGCTCGCTCACCTCGAGCGTCACCCCACACCGCGCCATCGCCGCTGCTGTGTTCCTCTCGCATCTCTCTCTCTCCTCCTGGGTCCATCGGCCGGGCTCGTCGCCCGTCGCCGGCGCGTTGACGATGATCAGCATCCGCTCGGGGCCGTCCCCCGGCGCGCGCGCGTGGTCGCCGCGGTCTTGCGCGCAGACGTACACGGTGGGCTCCTCCGGCACGCGGCCGGCCGCGAGCGCCTTGAACTCGGCCGCGTAGTCGTCCGAGAAGAAGACGTTGTGGTGCACGAGCGGGAGCCCGGCGGGCCGCGCGGCCAGCGCGAGCGTCACCGCCGACAGCGAGCGCGAGCTCACGTCAGGGCGCTTCACCGCGCGCCGAGCGCCGTCCCCGAGCAGGCCCGACCCAAGCGCGGCCACGTCGGCGTTCGACACCACGGCCTGCGCGTAGAGGCGCTCGCCCGAGGCGAGCGCGACGCCCTCGGCGCGGCCTCCGCTCACGAGGACGCTCGCCACCTCGGCCCCCGAGCGGAGCTCCACGCACAAGCTCTCCGCGAGGGCGCGGAGCGCTCCGGCCAGCTTGCCCATCCCGCCCGCGACTCGATGCACGCCCTGGCCCTCGACGTGCGCGATGAGGTTCAGGGTGGCCGGCGCCTCGTAGGGCGAGGAGCCGCAGTACGTCGCGTAGCGCGAGAAGAGCTGACGCAGGCGCGCGTCGCGGAAGTGCGAGTCGACCGCGCGCGCCATGGTGCGGTGCGCGTCGATGCGCGAGAGCGCCCCGAACCCGAGCGCGCCGCTCTGCTTCAGCAGGTCGCCGAACGTCGGGCGCTGCGCGCGGAGGAACGGCCCCTCGACGGTCTCGTAGATGCGCCGCGCGTAGTCGCAGAACGCCAAGAACCGGCGCGCCTCGTCGGGCCCCGCGAGCGCGCCGACCGCGTCGGCCGAGCGGGCGGGGTCGGCGAAGAGATCGAGCGTGGCGCCGCCTGGCCAGGCGTGGCGGGCGAGCACCTCCGACGCCTCGAGCCGCACGGAGTCCTCGAGGCGGCGTCCGGCGACCGCGAAGAGCTCGTCGAAGACCCACCGCATGGTGAGCACTGTCGGCCCCGCGTCGACCTGGAGGCCACCGACCGCGACGGTGCGCAGCTTCCCGCCGGCCACCGGCGCCCGCTCCAGCACCGTGACGGCGCAGCCCGACGCGGCGAGGTCGATCGCGCACGCGAGCCCGCCCACGCCGGCCCCGATGACGAGCACCCTTGGAGAGGACGTGTTCATATCCAAACATTGTACAACTCGGCTTGCGCATGTCCAGGGTTTGGCTAAGTTTTGTTCATGACCTGCCCCTCACCGCTCGCGCCCCCTCCCGCCGCGCCGCTCCGTGCGGTGTCCCTGCTCCTTCCCCGGCTCCTCGCGCGCATCGAGGACGGCCTCCGAGAGCACGCCGACCGCGCCGGCGGACCCGGGTGCCCGCCTCGGCTCGCCGCCGCCCAAGCGCACGCGCTGCTCCCTGGCGGGCAGCGACTGCGCCCCAGCTTGTGCTTGGTGGTCGCCGTGGCGGAGGGCGACCCGCGCCCGCGCGTGGCGAACGGGGCTGCCGTCGCCGTCGAGCTCCTCCACGCGGCCTCGCTGGTGCACGACGACCTGCCGTGCTTCGACGACGCCCCGACCCGTCGGGGGCTCCCGAGCGTCCACGCCCGATTCGGCGTGGCCCTCGCCGTGCTGACGGGCGACGCGCTCATCGCGCAGTCGTTCGAGGCGTTGGGCCACGCGACCGGCGACGCGCCGGCCGCGCTCCCGGCTCTGCTCGCCGCGCTCGCGGCGGCGGCCGGCACCACCCGCGGCCTCATCGCAGGGCAGGCGTGGGAGTCCGAGCCGTCGGCGCCCCTCGAGGAGTACCACCGCGCGAAGACCGCGGCGCTCTTCGAGGCGGCCGCCGTGATGGGCGCGCTCGCGGCGGGGGCCGCGCCCGAACGCTGGCGCGCGTTCGGTGAGCTCGTTGGGCTCGCCTACCAGGCCGCCGATGACGTGCGCGACGCGGTCGGTGACGCCGCGAGCCTCGGCAAGCCCACGGGGAGAGACGCGAGCCTCGGCCGCCCGAGCCTCGTGCGCGGTGAAAACGATTCGCCGATCGCCCCGCCGCGCG
>CAZHGG010000297.1:0-7109 GCA_964531755.1 uncultured Polyangiaceae bacterium | reverse complement strand
TCCCGCGGACGCGCCCTGCCCGTCGGGGGTGGCCCCGCTCGCGCGCGCCAGCGCCGCGAGCGCCTCTCCCGCGCGCTCGACCGGCCAGCTCGCCGCGAGGAGGGCGTGGTTCATCGCGACTCCTCCAGGCTCCCGGCGCGCAAGGTGAGGCGGCGCCAGTCGGGATCTTGCCAGAGGCCCGTGTGCACCATCCGCTCGGCGTCGAGGAGGGCGCGGTAGCGGCTGTCCGCGCGTGCGGCGAGCTCTCGCGGCGGCCCGTCCTCGACGACGCGACCGCCGTCCACGACGATGACCCGCGGAAACCCGAGGGTGTCGCCGACGTCGTGCGTGACGCAGAGCAACGTCGCCTCGCTCCAGAGCGCCCGGGCTCGCGCCAGGAGCGCGCTTCGACGCTCGCGATCGAGCCCGCGAAAGGGTTCATCGAGGATCGCGAGGCGGCTCTCTCCGCGAAGCATCGCGCGGGCCAGACGCACGCGCTGTCCCTCCCCGCCCGAGACGAGCGTGCCGCCGTCGCCGAGCGAGCTGCCCAGCCCCTCCGGGAGACCATCGAGGACACTGAGCACGTCCGTGTCCTCGAGCACGGTCGCGAGGGGCGGGCCCCCGTCGGGCGCCCCGTAGCGGAGGTTCTCGAGGATCGAGCGATTCCAGAGCTGCACGGCGGGATCGACCCAGGCCGTCTCCCTCCGCAGACGCTCGAGGCGCTCGCCGCGCAGCGGCGCGCCGTCGACGCGGAGCTCCCCCTCGGACGGACGGTGCCACCCGAGGAGCAGCCCCACGAGGCTCGACTTGCCCGCCCCCGAGGGCCCCACGATCGCGACGTGCTCGCCAGCGCCGAAGCGCACGCTCACCCCCTCGAGGATCGTCTTGCCGGCGGCGCGCACCGTCAGCTCGTCGAGCTCGATCGCGGCCCCCTTCGCGCCGACGGCCGCGGGCGCATCGTCGGTGCGAGGCACCCCGCCCTCATCCTCGATCGCGCCGAGCGGCTCGAGCAGGCGGAGGGTGAGGTTTCGCACCGATGGATATTGGCGCATCGTCAGGGCGATCTCCTGGCCGGCGACCGGGAGGCGGAGCGCCCAGAAGATGAGCAAGAGCGCGCCGGCGGGCTCTCGGCCGACGCCCACGTAGTGGAAGAGGAGCCACACGGCGACGACGACGCCGACGAGCCCGTCGAGCGTCTCGACGGACACGGCGGCGCTCAGCAGCCCGCCCATGGACCGCCGGAGCTCACCGAGGACGGACTCGTGCTCCCGGCGGAGGGACCGCTCCGCGCCGTGCGTGCGGAGCGCCATGAGGCCGAGCAGCGCGTCGAGGTAATAGCGCGAGAGGGAGCCCTGGTAGGCGTGGACCTTCAGGTCACGCTCGACGAGGGTCCGCTGCATCGCCCAAGGGATCACGACGCAGGCCGCGGCGGCCGCGAGGACCACGGGCCCGCTCGCTGGATCGAGCCAGACGAGCCCCAGCGCCGTGATGACGAGCTCGGCGACCGCGCGGATGAGGCGGTACCCGAGGGTCGGGAGCTGCCGCACTGCGTGGATCGCGTGCGCGCGGTGGGTCATGTCCGAGGTCGGGCGGCTATGGAAGTACCGATCGCCGAGGCGGGGGATCTTCTCGAGGAACGCCACCCGCAAGCGGAGCTCGAGGTCGCGCCCCATGCGCAGCGTGGACGCCACGAGGGGCACCTCGAGGCCGAGGAGGCAGGCGAAGAAGACGACGAGCGCGACGAGCGCGCCGGCGCGCTGCTCCCAGGTCGCGAGGTGCCGCCCGACGTCGAGGAGCCCCCGGAGGACGAGCGCCTCGATGACGGCGCCGACGGTGGCGAACACGGCGGTGGCGACGAGGAGCGCGGGGCGGAGCAGGCCATCCTCACGGAGCAGGCGCAGGAGGTCGCGCAGCGGCGCCGCGGGCGCCTCGTGGAGCGCCGCCGCCAGCTCCGGCGAGAGGGCTCTCGCCGGCTCGTCGCTGGCGATCGGATCGAGCTCGCGGCGCACTTGGACGAGGACGGCGCCGCGGAGCAGCACGCGCTCCTCGCCCTCGTCGTCCGCCGGGTGAGGGCCAGCGCTGAAGAAGGTCGCGGGGATGGTCGTCTCGCGCCCCGCGGCGAGCTCCGCGCGCGCCTCCTCCCACGAGGCGCGGAGCATCCGCGCGGCGTCAGGTCCGCGGTCGAGGGCGCCGCCCCGCACGAGCGCGGTCACCATCCGCGTCGCCGCGTCCAGCGCCGACAGGCTCCTCCACGTCGGGTCCTCGAGCGCCCCCGCCTCGAGCACGCGGCCCTCGGCCGCGGCGCCGAACGCGGCGAGCCTCGCGCGGAGCGCGCCGAGAAACTCGCTCGAGCCCGCCCACTCGCGCCAGGCCTCCGCGGGGAGCGGCATCGCGTGCTCGTGGGTCGTCGCGAGGAGCTCCGAGCCTCGCATCCAGCGGCGCCCCGTGGCGGGGTCCATGACCTGCACGAACGCCCCGACGCGCCGCCAGACCACGAGGAAGTGGGTGTTCCCATCCGGGTTCCGCACGACGAGCATCGCGGGGAACGCGGCGGTCTCGGCGAGCATGAGGTGATCGAGCGGGAGCATCATCTGCTGCGCGCGAAGGCCGAGCTGGTTGGCCACCTCCTCCATCACGTCGATCGACGTGCCGTCGACGTCGGTCTGGCAGGCCTCGCGCAGCCGGCCGTAGCTCACCTCCACGCCGAACCCCGCGAGCAGGCACTTGAGGGACGCGGGGCCGCAGTCCATCGCCGACGTCTGGACCACCTCCGGCGCGAAGAAGGTCGGGCGGACCTCGCGCGGCCTCGCGACGTCCGCCGCCGTCACGGGGCGCTCGCCGCGCGGGGAGGAGCGGCCGGCGCGGCCCCCAGCTTGCCGGCCGCGCGCAGGACGAGGGTCGCCGGGGTGACCTCCTCGACCGTCACCTCGACCACCCCCGGGAGGCCGTGCTGGAGGGGGATGCGCGTGGTGACGCCCTCGTCCACCCCGAGCTCGATCCGCACGCGCCCCTCGCGGAGCTCGGTCGCGACCTCGGTGACCCTCGCGTCGACCGCGCCGTATTCGGTCCACGGGAAGCCGTCGAGGCGGACGCGGGCGCGCTGCCCGGGCCGCACGCGCCCGAGCGCCCGCGCGGGCTCGAAGGAGGCCACCACGCGCAGCTCCCCGCCCGCGACGACCGTCGCGACGTGGGCCCCCTGCGCGAGCACCGAGCCCACGCGGGCGGTCCCGATCTCGCCGATGCGGCCGGTGGCGGGCGCGCGGATCGTCCGGCGCTCGATCTCGTACTCGAGCGAGCCCACGCTCGCGGTGAGCGTCCCGCGCTCCGCGTCGAGCCGCGCCGCCTCGCGCTCGAGGGTCGCGACCCGCGCCTGTCGGTCGGCCTCTCCCGTCGTGGACTCGCGGCGGACCCGGTCCAGCGTCGCGCGGAGCCCGAGCTCCGCCGCCGCGCGCCGATCGGCCTCGGCCTGCGCGCGCTCGAGCTCGGCGCTCGAGACGAGGCCCTCCGCGACCAGCCGGCGGTTGCGCTCCGCCTCGACCTTGGCGGCCTGCGTGAGGATCTGGCCCTCCCGCATGCGCCCCTCCGCCTCACGGAGCGCCGCGCCAAGCTGCTGCCGGAAGGCCGCGAGCGCGTGCTCTTCGGCGGTCACTTGGCGGCGCGTCGCGTCGAGCTCGGTCCCGACGCCCCCGAGCTTCGCGCGCGCCTGCGCGAGCTGGAGGCGCTCAGCGACCGCGTCCAGCTCCACGAGGACGTCGCCGGTGGTCACGCGCGCGTCGAGCGCCAGGCGCACGGCCACGACGCGGCCGGTCGCCTGCGCGTCGACCGGATGCGTCGCCCGGAGCACCTCGAGCCGCGCGTGCTCCGACGCCGCGTAGACGGGCACCCGCGCCCTCACGAACCACGCGCCCCAGGCGCACGCGAGCGCCACCGCCGACACGAGCATGACCCGCGCGCCCGCCGAGGACTGGGCGGCCATCGCGCGCGTCGTGCTGGGGAAGGAGGGGGCCATTTCGGCAGAGGGCGAGAGATCTACCAAAGACGAACGCGCGGGGCTCCTTTTGTGCGGAGTTGGCGCGTGCGCCCGGCTCGAGGGTCGCGCGGCCTCAGCGCGCGGGCGGCGCAGGGACGGCGCGCAGCCGGCGACACCACGCGACGCCTCGCATCGAGCCGAACGATGCTGCGCGTCGCGCTCGGGCGGAGGCCCGTGAGGGCAGGATCACTCCGCCGCGCAGAGGGCGCGGATGCGCGCGGCGTCGGGACTCTTCATCAGCCGCGCGCAGAGCTCGCAGGCGTTTCCCACGGCGCGCGGATCGACGAGCCGGCTCGCGACCTCGGGGTCGCGCGCGTGGATCCGGGCGTAGAGCGCCTCGAAGCCGGCGTCCGCGACGAGGCGAAAATAGGGATCGTGGTCGTGAACGGCCACCGACTCGGAGAGGGGCCGGGCCCGCCAGTCGCCGAGCCCGAGCGCGGGCGTGTCGTATCCCGCCCAGACGCTGCAACACGGCATCGTCAGGCCGTCGCGCGCATACACGACGTGCTCGAGCTCGGCGTGGCCGGGACACCGCTCCCCGAGGACGCTCGGTGCGCCGGCGCCCGTGGACGAGCGGCGGAGCCGAACGAGGCCGGCGCCGCGGCCGGCCGCCTCGGCGAGCCCGGCCCGCACCGAGAAAGTCGCGAAGCGGTCCCAGCGGGAGAGGTCGAAGCCGTGGTCCGCGTGGGTCTCGCCCGGCCTCTCGAAGTTGCCACGGAGGCGCACGTGGAGCCCCGCCTCCACGCAGGCGTCGATGCCCTGCTCGACGGTCTCGCGCGAGACGACCTCGCCGTGCGAAGGGTCCCACGAGAAGGTCACGCAGAAGACGCCCGCCTCGATCATCTCTCTGGCCATCGCGCGGGCGCGTGCCTCCGTGCGCGCCCAGTAGCCGCTGGTCTGCACGCCGAGCATGCGGCCGCGCTCGCGGCAGATCGCGGCGAGCTTCAGGATGAGGGGGTACCGAAGGAAGGGCTCGCCGCCCGAGAGCCACACCTCGACGAAGTCGAGCTCACACGCCTCGCGGGTGAGGCGCTCGCAGTCCTCCTCGGCGATCTCGGACTCGAGGTGCGGGTGGCAGCAGAAGTCGCACCGCAGGTTGCACCGGTCGGTGACCGTGATGACGAGCGAGCGCATCGGCGGGTTCGCGTACGCGTGGGCCCGCAAGACGTGAAGGTCCACCGCCCACTCCGGCACGGCCGGGTGGAGGTGGACCTCGACGCCGTCCTCATCGAGCAGGACGATCGACGCTCCCGACAAGGGCCGCGCTCAGCCTTTTCGCTTGGCCGCGAGCCCCGCCTTGACCTCGCTGCGCACCCTCGGGAGGATCCGGAGCTGGATCTTCTCGCGGGTCTCCGGGGTCAGGTTCTGCGGGAGCTGCTCGTTCACGTTCGGCTTGTCCATCTCACCCTCCTCGACGTTGAGCGCGGACAATATCACCCGACGATGGCCGCGCAAGGCGGCGCCGGTGAATGGCGTCGAGGTGACACACCAAGAGCCTCATCGCGGTCGAGAGCGTGAGCTCGGCGCGGTCGCGCGACGGAACGAACTCCACGAGATCGACCGCGCGCACGTCGCGCTCTCGGCCGATCGCCTCCAGCAGCTCCTCGAGATACGCGCACGAGAGCCCTCCGGGGAGACCTGTCCACGTCCCCGGCGCCTCTCCGGGGTCGAGCACGTCGATGTCGATGGTCACGTAGCAGACGGCGCCCTCCGGGATGTGTGCGAGCACCTCGGCCGGCGCCATGCGCCGAGCCTGACGACTCCCGATTTGGACGATCCCAGGAGGCAGCTCGAACCACGGAGGTGCGTAGTCGCGGACTCCAACCTGGAGCACGCCCGAGACGTGGGGGTGCCGGCGCAGCGCGTCCACGAAGCTCCCGTGGTGGTGGGGGACGCCGCGCGCCGTGAGGCTCGCGTCGCCGTGCGCGTCGAGGTGCACGACGAAGAGCGGCTCGGTCGCGATCCCTTGAAAAATCGGGGTGGTGACCGCGTGGTCGCCCCCGAGGAAGACGAGCACGCCGGGCTCGGAGGTGGCGATCTCGCGTGCCGCGGCCTCGATGCGCGCGAACGCCTCGGCGTGCCCCGACTCGTCGCGGAGCACCACGTCGCCGCGATCGACCACGAGCGCGCCGGCGAGCAACACGCGCCCGACCGCCGCGTCACGGACGCCGAGGAGCCGCCCGGTGCGCGCGTCGGTCATCCCGTGACCGGCAGAGCCCTCGCGCAGCGCGCGGGGCGCCTCCGCGGCCCCGCTCCGCTCGGAGCCTCGATCGAACGGGACGCCGACGAAGCAGAAGTCGGCGAGCCCGGGGGCTCCGTCCGTCGCCCCCAAGAAGCCGGGCGTCCGTGGCGCGAAGAGCGCGTCGTCCTCGAGCGCGCGGCCGTGCTCGAACAGGAAGACGTCCTCGGGGGCGGGCACGATGAAGCCGAGCGAGAAGAACGCCTCGACGGCCTCGCGCAGCGCGGCGCGCTCCGCGTCGGGCGCCTCGCGGAGCACCTCGTCGGTCGTGCGCGGCGCCCTGAACCGCTCGAGCACCTCCCACGCGGCCGCGTTGAGCTCGCACTGGGTGCCCAGGGTGTGGTGCGCGACCGTCCCCGCCCCGCGGCTCGTGCCGACCAGGCGACGGGAGAGCACCAAGAGACATCCCGTGTCGAGCCTGGGCAACTCCCCCGTCATCTCGCGAAGATACTCGGTTCTCCGAGGCTGCGGGAGATGTCCGCCCCGCGCGGGCTCGACCGCCGAGGCGCGCATGGTAGCCTCCGATCATGGGGAGTTCTCGGGGCGGACTCACGCTGGCCATTGCCTTCCTCGGCGCGCTCACGCTCGGCGCCGACGGGTCCTGCGGGGGCGGCGACGGGACGGGTCCTGGCGACCCGTCGTCCGCCGGTCCCACGGCCTCCACGCCACCGACGCCCACGGGCGATCCGGCTCCCTCGGGCGACGCCTCCGCTCCGGACGGATCGCCCGCGGGGCCACCGCCGCCGGCTGTCGCCGTCGCGCCCACGTCGCTCGATCTCGTCGTCCCCGGCGAGTGCGAGGCCCGCTTCTCCGTGCAGAACACGGGGCCGGCGGGGAGCGCGCTCACCTACACCGTCGCCG
>CAZHGG010000296.1:0-7123 GCA_964531755.1 uncultured Polyangiaceae bacterium | reverse complement strand
TATCCCGTACGGTTACAACGGCAGCGAGGCGGGCTACGTGTTCACGAGCGAGGCGATCGACTTCTACGGTGCCGCGGCGGCGGCGGGCCGCGAGCACGCCGCGTGCGGGCTCGGTGGGCAAGGCTACCCGTTCGAGCTGTGTGCCGGGCGCTTCGAGACCCCCGGGCTCCTTCGCGTGGTGCTGCTCGGGGAGCCGCTCGATTCGGTGCTATAGACTCTCGCCGCGGAGGTCGTTGAGCGCGCTGCCGACCCGCTCGCCCGCTCGGCCTCGCCGCTGGCGTCGCCGCGTCCCTCCTCGGGGCGCCTCGGCCGCCGCCGCGTCGCCGCCGCCCCCACGTGTCCGCACCCGCACATCCCGCTGAACAAGGGCGACGCCGGAGGCCCTGAAGGCGAGGGCCGTGGCGAGCGGCTCGGCCACGGCGAAGACGAGCGCGCGCTGCGACGCCATCCTGGTCAACCCGAGCCGCCGCTCGGAGGGGTACACGGGCCACGGCTGGGCGTTCAACGGCTCAGCGTGTGTGCTCGCGCCCGCCCTCCAGCTCACGCAGAAGAGGCCGGGGACGGTTGACACGAGCGGCTCGGAGCGGTTCACATGAGGCGACGCGGGCGCAGTGGGGTTGGAATTCGACCGTTCGGCCGAAGCGCGCGGGGAATCGGCGCAGTGCGGGGGCGGTCGCGAGGGGGAGGGCGAGATGTGCGCGAGTTTGACGAGAGAATCGCAGGGGGGGCGGGGCTCGGCTCGGAGCGGGCTTGGCCGTGGCGCGTGTTAGGCAGACCGGCCGAACGCGCCGCGACGCGGCTCGGCGGAACAGTCGAATGGACGTTAGCCAGACTGACAGAACTGTTCCGAGCACCATGCTGCGCACCCACACCGATGCGATCGCGTTTCTAGAAGCGGCAGGCGTTCCGGCTTCTCGGCGCGATTGGGCCATGGGTGACGCAGTCGTGATCCCTCTCGGCCATGCTTCCACACGCGATGGCATCCCCGTTCATCCGGCGGTCGTCTGGCTTGTTCCGTCCGAGCGTTCTTGGGCCATTCGTCAACCCGTCGCCCAACTCGAACGCGAACTCTCATTCCTGACTCTTCGCGACGCGTGTGATTCTGTAATAGCGATCGCACGAGCGTTTGCGCTGTTCCAAACCTGCGAGGCCTGCCAAAGTCCGGCTCAACTCGCCTTCGGCGAACGACCTCGGTCGCCTGAGTTCTGGGTTGCTCTGCGCTGCCTCACTTGCGGCGCACAAGTCGAATCTGACGGCACGGGTTCCCTTCCTGACGAACTGCGCGCTTTAGAGCTGATCCGGAACGGAACCTGGTCCGTGTCTGTAGAGCGCCCCGCAGAACCCGGTCAATCGGCCATCTTGCGGCGGGAACTGCAGTTAGATCTCCCACAGTTGGCAACCTTGAAAGGCCAGCTCCCGGGCGCCGTCTTTGCTGGCACATTTGCCGAGGCCTCGCGTCTGTGTGCTTCGCTTGGAAAAGTCATGGAAGCCAACTTGCGGCAGGCTGGCTAACAAGCCGTTGCAGCAGACGGCCGCACGTCGTCGTGACCTGATTCCTCCCACCTCTCGCCCGTGGTGGTTTACCACGGGCTCGCTCGTCGCTACCTGTGACCTTCCGGTTCCTGATGCGGCCGCAGCTGAACGGCGGTACGTTGGGCCTCTTCAGGTTGCGAGATGTCCTCGGTCGCGATGGGCGGCGATGAAGCGCGACCACGCCATCGGCCCCCCGCGTGGCGGGGTCACGGTGACGGGCGGCGCCGGCAGCGGGAGGCGCGAGCTGGGGAACGCCGCGGCCACGGCCGGCAGCACGGTCGACTCGAAGAGCGCGTAGCCACGGCGGAGAGGTGCAATCCATCCGCACGAAGAGCGCCCGAGCCGCCAGCGGTCGACGCCCGCGCCCCTCGCCGGGGGCGCGCCTACCGGAACACCTCGCGGAGGCGATCGAAGTTCTCTACGCAGCCGAGCGTCGCGGCGTGCGGGCTGCTGCCGCACACGAACGCGTCGTCGAACGCGCGCGATGGATCGACGCCCATCGCGCGCCAGGCGGCCGCGTGCGCGCTGCAGATCGTGTCGCCGCCGGTGGGGCGTCCGCCGGGGCCGAAGGTGGTGAGCGCGGAGAACACGTAGGCCGCGGTGGCGGGGTTGGTCTTCCAGGTCGTCGGGTCGTAGGTGAGCCACGTCGCCGGCGTCTCTCCGACCGAGTCGCACGGTGACGAGAGCGGCACGATGCGGCGCACCGCGTTCAGCCTCCCGAGGAGCGCCGCGTGCCCGCCTCCCTGCGAGTGGCCCGCCACGATGACGCGAGACCACACGATCGCTTCCCCGAAGTCTGCCGCGCCCGTCACGAACTGCGCGAAGCTCGCGGTGGAGGCGCCGCGCGCGAGGCCGCGGAGCGCGAGCGTCGTCCGCGCGTAGATCCCCTCGGTGAGCCCGATCGACGCGACGGCGGCCGCGGCGCCCGCCTGCGGCTTGCCCGTCACGATCGCCGTCCGCGTCGGCAAGAAGCACGGATCGTCGTCCGGGCAGAGGCGACCGATCGCGTCGTCGCTGCGGTACGAGAGCGCGAGCACGTGGTGGCCCTCGGCGAGGGCTGCGGTGTACACGTTCTTCTCGAGGTCGCCGATGGCGCCGGCCGGTGAGCCGCCGCTGCCGTTGAAGAAGAGGACCAGCGCGCCACTGCCCGCGCCCGCGGGGACGAGCGCGTAGTGAGGGTCGCCCGCGTTCGCGCCCGCCGGATCGGCCCCGGTCGCCGCAGGCGTCAGCGCCACGCAGGTCGCGCCGGGCGGGAGGGTGATCGCGCCCCTCCCGGTCGTGGGGCAAGGCGCCATGGCCGGCGGAACGGGCGCGTCGGCGCTCGCGTCGATGGGCGCGTCGCGCGCCGCGTCCGCCGAGGCAGCCCCGTCCGCGTCGGCGGGCTGCTGGGCGTCGGCCGCGCTCGCGTCGACACTTGGGACGGACGCGTCCGTGGTGTCGCTCGGGTTGGACGAGGAGCACGAGGCTCCCGCCACCAAGGCGAGGGTGAGTGCGGGGAGGAGGAGGAGGGCTGCCTGACGCGCGAGCATGACGCTTCATGTTACGGAGCGTGGGCGAATCAAGCCACCCTTCCCGGCGTCCGATGGCCAGGCGGACCGGGCTGACGCGGCTTCCGGCAACCCCTGCGCGTCGGCGCAATCGGTGCGCCTTGTCGCTTCGTGGCTCCGCCTCCTCGACACGCGGCACGATGGGTGCAAACACCTCTGGTCATGCACGTTCACTCAGGCTTCCGGACAATCCGCCTTGGCTCGGTGCTGGCCCTGGGAGGGTTCCTCTCCACGGCCGCGGCGGTCGGGGCCTGCGCCATGGAAGGCGACTCTGCGGACGACCCCGAGGCCACGGGCCAGACGGGCCAGGCGGCCTCCGGGCTCCAGGCCTCCAACCTGACCGGCTCGAGCCTGCCCGCCAAAGCTCTCGCCCTCACCTTCGACGACGGGCCGAGCACCCGAACCGCCGAGCTCTCGACGTATCTGAAGTCGCAGAACATCAAGGCGACGTTCTTCGTGAACGGTGGGCACCTCGCCACGACCACGCTGCCCAACCCGAACGGGATCACGGTCGTGCCGAACGCGTCGGCGATCCTCGCGCAGCTGGTCGCCGACGGACACCTCGTCGCGAACCACACGGTCACGCATCGCGACCTGGTCACGCAGGTGCTGCCGACGGGGAGCGCCAAGGTGCTCCAGGAGCTCGTCGAGACCGACACGGCGATCGCCAGCTCGGTGCCTTCGAGCCACTTCCTCTTCCGCGCGCCCTATGGCTCGTACAACACGAGCGTGTACGACGCCCTCAAGGGCTCGGCCATGAACAAGTACGCCGGCCCGGTGGGGTGGGACGTGGGTGGGACGTCGAACGACTACCCGAATCGAGCGGCGGACTGGGCGTGCTGGCAGGGGCAGCTCTACTCCGGCACGACGCTGGTCAACGGGACCGGATACGCGACGACGAGCCAGTGTGGCGACGCGTATCTCGCCGAGATCACGACGGCCGGGCGGGGAATCGTGCTCATGCACGACCCCTATTCGTGGGCGAACGGAAGCACCGTCGACATGGTCAAGTACATGGTGCCCATCCTCAAGACGCGGGGATACACGTTCGTCCGCGCGGACGAGGTGCCGGCCATCGCCGCGCTCTTTCCGACCCCCGGAGCGAGCGTGGTCGTGTTGCCGCGACCGCCGGCGCGGACCTCCAAGATCTTCGCCGACGTCTACGTCGCGCCCTTCGTCCAGTCGGGCACCGGCTTCACTGCCACGCGAACCACGGCCACGAAGGCCGAAGGTACCCACTCGCTCTCGGTCAAGATCGCGACCGCCGGGGCGGCCTACGGCGCGGCCATCCCCGACACCGCGCAGCCCTACTCGGGCGCGGGCCAGACCGAGCTCAGCTTCGCGTTCAACGCGGGGGCCTCCGTCCACGCCGGCGTCGCCACCCTGCGCGTGGCCGTCGAGGACGACGACGGAGCGACGGCGACGACCAGCGTCCTGCTGAAGCCCTATCTGGTCTCGTCCGGAAGCGTGGCCGCGAACACCTGGTATCGCGTGACCATCCCGATGAGCGCGCTCAACCCGAGCAACCGGCCCATCCGCCGCGTCCTCATCGTCAATCAGAGCACCCTCAGCAACGTCACCTTCTTCGTCGACGATCTCAAGTTGAGCTGGACCGACCCGTCCCCCACCGAGAGTCTCGTCTACACCGACTCCGCGGCCCCGAGCTTCTCGGTCGGCGGCTGGTCGATCACGAGCGCCGCGAACACGTTCCGGACGACCGGCGCGACCTCGCGAAAGGCGACCTACACCGCCGCCTGGGGAGCGCTCACGTTCACCTACGACTGGAATCTTCCTGCCTTCCCAGCGGGCACGCACAGCGCGGTAGCGTTCGATATCTCGGGTGGCCCAGGGACGCCGCCGGCCGCGATGAACGACATGGTCGTCGGGGTGAACAGCTCGCCGACCAAGAAGCTCCTCCCGTACGTCCCCGGTGGCTTCAAGGCGAACACGTGGCACCGGGTCACCATCCCCGTCGCCGATCTGGTCACGGGCCCCTATCGCCAGGTGACCTTCAAGAACGAGTCGACGTCGCTCTACTCGTTCTACGTCGACCAGGTCCACTTCGAGACCGATCACACGCCGCCCGCCCTCGTGGACCCCACCGCCCCCCCGGGGGACCCGGACACCTTCACCGGCGGCGAGGTCGACGTCGTCACGATCGTCAAGACAGCCGAAGATCGAAAGGCCATTTCGCCCCTCATCTACGGAATCAACGGGTTTGCGTCGTCGAGCTTCCCGGCGGACGTCCTCGCCTCGGTGACCCTCGTGCGCCGCGGCGGCGATCGCGGCAACTCGTACAACTGGGAGACGAACGTCTCGAACGGCTCGCTCAACAACAACTTCGCCAACGACATGACCCTGGCGGGTGGCACCCCCGACCCGAACGCCCCGGCGGCGCAGGACCTCGCGCTCCTCGCGGCGCACCGCCCCGCCGGGCGCGCCGTCATGGTGCCGTTCGTCCTGAACGACTGGGTCTCCGGGCCGGTCGGGAGCATCGGGGCCTGGAGTCAACCCGGGTGGGACCGCGCGCAATATTTCAAGCGCACCGGTTTCGTGAAGCCAACCGCCTTCGCGCCCACGCCGGACCTCACTGACGGCATGGTCTACACCGACGAGCACCTCCAGTACCTTCGCGACAAATACCCCGGGCAGGACATCACGGCGCCGGGCCCCGGACGCCTGCTCGTCGGAATCGACAACGAGCCCGATCTCTATCCTTACAACTTCCCCATGCTCCAGTCGGGCACCGGCGCCGCGATCGTCCGCAACGGGACGACCGTCGGTCGGTGGGTGAAGAGCGAGGAGTTCACCCAGCGAATGTTGACGTTCGCGCGCAAGGTGAAGCAGATGGCGCCCCAGGCGCATGTCGTCGGGCCGAGCCACTACCATTTCGACGGGTGGACGACCTGGTGGGACGAGAACACCACCCTCTACTCGAACGCGGGCACCGCGCGGTGGTACATGGACGACTTCCTCGCCGCGGTGAAGACGGCGAGCGAGCAAGAGGGCAAGCGCCTCCTCGATACGTGGGACTTTCACTGGTATCCGCAGGGCGTCTCCAACGGCACTTACGTATGGGACCTGGACCATGCGACGCGCCCCCTCACGGCGAGCGAGATCGACCAGATCGTGCAAGGGCCGCGCAGCTACTGGGACACCACGTACGACGAGCACTCGTGGATCACCGAGCCCTGGCACCTTGGCGGCCCGACCTACGTCCTCCCGCGTCTCAAGGCACGTATCGACGCGGCGTACCCGGGCACCAAGATCGGAGTCACCGAGTACAACCCGGGTGGGCGCAGCCACATCTCGAGCGGGCTCGGCGTGGCCGACTCGCTCGGCGTCTTCCAGCGTCAGGGCGTCGAGATCGCGGCGTTCTGGCCGGAGGGCGGCCCGACCGCGCTCGCCTACGCCTACGGCGCGCTGAAGCTCTTGCGCAACGCGGACGGCGCAGGTCTCCGGTACGCGGACACCGACGTGCGCGTCGAGCACCCCGAGATCGTGCAAACCTCGGTGTACGCCGGGAGCGACACGCCGAGCCGCGTGACCATGCTCGTCATCAACAAGACGAACGCTACGCGGCGTGTGGGTGTCCGTGCCTTCAACTCGAAGCGGCTGACCCAGGTGGCGGCGTATCGCATCGACGCGGCGCACTCGAGCCCGTTCCTCGCGTCGTCCGAGGCCGTCACCAAGGTGAACGCCTACGCGTACGCGGCGCCGGCCTTCAGCGCGACTCTCCTCGTGTTCACCGCACCCTGAAGCGGAGGGCGCCGGCCGTCGCGGCGCGGAGGGGGCGCCGAGCGCGAACGGCTCGCGTTCGAGCGGCAGTCAGTTGATTGAGTCTCCTCCGGCCGTCGCCGCCGCATGCATCACGCCGAATCGCACGCGCCACCCACCCGAGCGCCCTGA
The DNA here is from genome assembly GCA_964531755.1 of uncultured Polyangiaceae bacterium. Taxonomy (GTDB): domain Bacteria; phylum Myxococcota_A; class Polyangia; order Polyangiales; family Polyangiaceae; genus JAAFHV01. The sequence continues at coordinate 134 of CAZHGG010000296.1, read as the reverse complement.
GAGGTTCTCCGGGCGAGCACGCGCCGCAGGGTCGCGACGACTGCGGTCGGCATGGTGCGGAATTGTCTGCGCGCGCGTACCACACCGTGTTTCGCGCCCACCTCACGGGTCGACCTGGAGCTCCAGCAGGTTCA
>CAZHGG010000295.1:0-7128 GCA_964531755.1 uncultured Polyangiaceae bacterium | reverse complement strand
CGCGCGAACGGCCAGCAGCTCGGGTCGTCGAACACGCGCGTCGAGTGCTCGGTGCGCACGATCGCGCGCCGCGGGCGGGAGGCGAGCGCCGCGCGCGTGCCGAGCACCTGCGAGCCGAAGGTGTGGAGGTGGACGACGTCGGCCCGCTCGCGCGCGAGGAGGGCGACGAGCCACGCCAAGTCGGCGCGCCCGACCGCCCGCGCGAGGGTCGCGGCCACCCCCTCCGACACCGGCCCGCGATCGGTCACCGCGACGTCGTGGTCGCGCAGGAACGCGCGCAGCGCCGCGCTTGGGGAGAAGAGCGCGACCGAGTGGCGCTCGGCCGGAGAGCCCACGAGATCGACGAGCATGCGCTCCGCGCCGCCGACCTCGCCGGCGCACACGACGTGCACGACACGAGGCCCCGCGCTCACGGCCTGTCCGCCTCGATCTCGTCGAGGTGCTTCTGCAGCAGGACGTACAGGAGCCCCGCGATCGTCGCGTGCACGAGGCTCGTGGAGAGGGCGAGCCCGGCCAGGCCGTAGAGCTTGCCGAGGATGGCGTTGCCGAGGAAGTTGAGCGCCGCGTTCAGGAGGCCAATCTTTACCATGATGCGGCTGTTCTGGGCGGCGACGTGCGCCCGCACGAGCACGAGCAGCGCGCCGAACGCCGGCACGCCGACCAGGTAATACGGGAGCACGTCGCCGAGGGTCGTGACGCCGCCCGGGTCCATCGCGCCGTGGAGAAACACGAGCTCGAGCAGCGGCCGCCGGCCGAAGTGCAGGGCGAGGCACGCGGCGGTGAGCGACGCGAGCGTCACGCGCAGCGCGCCGCGGGTCTTCGCGCGGAACGCCCCGTACTCCCGGCGGGCGGCGTCATCCGAGAGGTGCGAGAGCAGCACGGACAGCATCGCGGCCTGGAGGATGGAGGTCGGCAGCGAGCCGACGTCGCCCGTGAGGCGGAGCAGGGTGCCTCCGCCGGCCACGCCCACGAGCCCCGCGAAGAGCTGGTCGACCGACGGGTTCACGCGCGTCACGGCGGCGCCGAACACCTCGGAGGCGATGAGCCGACCGGCCCGCACGAGCGCGGGGGGGCGGGTGAGGGTCCACGCGAAGCCGAGGCCGCGCGCGAACGAGCCGAGCAGCGCGAGCGTCACGAGCTCACCGGCGAGCTGGGCGTACGGGATGACGACGGGGCCCGCCGCGCGCAGGAGCGCGAGCGAGCCCACCGCCACCGCGGTGCCGCACGCGCTCGCCACGGGAAGCGCGAAATAGCGGTGTTCGGCGTTGAGCTGCGCGCCGAAGAACGTCTTCAGCGACAGCGCCAAGAGGTAGACCAAGAACCCCGGGACCATGAGCTCGGCCATGGCCCGGTCGTGGCCCGAGTAGACGACCGTGAAGTACGCCGCCGCGACGACGGCCACGAGCAACGCGAGGGCGCTGCCGTACACGACGGTGTGCGCGAGCAGCGCGCCCCGGAAGCGCGGGAGCTCGGCCGGGTGGCGCTCGCGGATCTCCGCGAGCATGGGGACCAGCGCCGAGTCTTGGTAGGCCGAGAACACGAGCGAGCCCGCGAAGGTGAAGATGGCCCACGCGAAGGTGTAGACGTCGGTCGCGTGCGAGCGCCCGAACCACGTGGAGAGGAGCCAGGGGAACACCGCCTCGCCGCCGCGAAACACCACCTGCGCGGGCAAGAGCAGCAGCGAGGTGCGGGCCAGGCTCTTCTTGTGGGGTGAGGCCTGCGTGCTCGGCGCGCGCTCCGGCCCTTCGGCCGGGGCGGCCGCGGGCTCGTCGGTCGCCGCGCGCGGTGGCGGGGGCTCGCTCACGGCGCGAGCACCTCCGGGAGATCGGAGAGGCCGACGACGCGGATGTCCTCGCGCCGCGCGAACGCGAGCAGCTCGGCGAGGCTGCCGAGGATGCGGCGCGCCGCGCCCTCCGACGCGGCGTACGGGCTCTTGCCGGGCACGACCTCCACGTTGTGGAACATGCACGTGAGCACCGGCGGCCGCGCGCTCCCGCGCCGCGAGGCGTCGCGGACCTCGTCCTCGGCGAGGCGGACGAGGGCCCGCCCCGTCATGTGCGTGGGCCGGAGCCAGCGCGGCTCCACGCGCGGGCCGAGCACGGGCACGGCGTTCAGCCAGCGCCGCCGGATGGTGACGGGCACCTCCCACAGCGGGCACTCGCCCACCCGGCCAGGCTGCTCCCACGCGGGGTGGTACGGCTGCGTAGGCGCGTCGGGGAACGCGAGGCCCGGCGCCCCGCTCGAGGCCCAGTCGACGTGCGGCGTCACGCTGGACTCGACCGCGTAGCCGAGGTCCGAGAGGATGCGCAGCGTGTGGCGCCCGACCCCGAACCGCCCCGCGCGGAAGGCGCGCGGCGCGCGACCGAACACCTCGGAGAAGCGCGCGGTCAGCGTCGCGAGCTTGGCGCGCTCGACGGGCTCCGGGTAGTCGCGCTGGAAGTCGGAGGTGACGTCGGGCAGGCGCGCGTCGGGCGCCACGGTCTCGCCGTGCAAGTGCGCGCCGAGGTCGGCCCGCGCGCCGCTGAGCACATCGACCGACGCGGGATCGTCCAGGACCTCGCCCGAGACGAGGTACGTGCCCTTCGCGCCCAGGCTCCGGAAGAGGGGCTCGAGACGGCGCGCGACGCCGTCGGTGACGCCGGCGAAGGCGGCGGGCCTCTCCACGCGCCACCCCGGGCCCTTGTCGCACTCGGTGTCGATCGTGACCGTGAGGTAGGCGCGCGGCACGCACGCGGACGTAGCACGCCGCGGGCCCGGAATCACGAGCGCGCGGCCCCCGCGGGCCGCGACGTGTCGCCCCGCGCGCTACTTCGACGACCAGACGGCCCAGCGGCCGCGCGTCGCCCAATCGTCGGCCTGGTCCTTGAACGCCCCCACGTACGCGGCCGCGGGGTCGAAGAACCCGTCCTTGGGCGGCGTGGCCGCGCTGTCCACGAGCGCGGTCGCGGGCCCGAAGACCGGCTTCTCCGTGTCGAACGCGCGGTCGGTCTTGGGGTCGACGTCGAAGAGGTTCTTGTGAGCGGCGGTCTTCACCCAGTCGACCTCGGAGAACGCCCCGTCGTTGTCCTTGTTGGGCGGCGCGCCGCCCGTCTCCGGATAGGCGATGTTGTCGAGCACGGAGGCGTTCTTCGCGTTCCAGAAGAGGCTGTTCGTGAGGGTGAGCGCGCCCTGCGTGACGCCGTCGCGCGTGGAGACGTCGCGAACGTCGACCGAGGCCTCGAAGCCGCTGACCAAGATGTTGCGGAGGGTCGCCCGCGTGTTCCGGCGCAGGAGCATCCCGTACTGGACGTTGTCGACGTCGGCGTTCTTGCCGAAGAGGGACGCGTTGTAGATGGTGGGGCTGGAGAGCGGCAGGTTCGCCGACCCCTGGGCGTCGTTGTCGCCCTCGAAGCCGTTGTCCTCCCCGACGTGGTTCGGCGACTGCTGCAGCACGAGGAACTGGAGGCGGCCGGAGTAGCCGTTGTCCCAGTCGAAGCCGTCGTCCTCGTTGCCTTGGCAGGCGAGGTACTTCGCGTCGACGGTGCCGCCGAAGAACTCGAAGCAGTCGTCGAGCGCCTGGCGCACCTGGATGTGGTCGACCTTCGTGCCGCGTCCCACGCCGGCGAACGTGACCCCGTTGACCTCGTTGTCCTGCGCGAGCACGACCCCCGCGTATTCGACCCGGATGTACCGCAGCACGCCGCTCGAGTCGTCCGGATCGGCGCCGCCGAACTGCGTGCCCTGGACGGTCGTGAGGATGCCCTCGACGTTGCCCTTTCCGCCGGGCATGTTCACCGGCGCGTTGCCTAGGATGACGAGCCCGCCCCAGTCGCCGGCCCGGCGGTCCTGGGGTGCCGCCTGGCTCGTGAAGACGATGGGCTCGTCTTCGGTCCCCTCTGCCATGAGCTTCGCGCCCGCCTCGACGAGCAGGATGGCCTTGCTCTGGGCGTCGCCCTTCAGCGTGGTGCCCTTCTCGATCGTCAGGGTCGTGCCCGACTTCACCACCACGAGGCCCTGGAGCAGGTAGTCCTTCGTGGCTGTCAGGCTCATGGGCGCCTTGATCTCGCCCTTCAGCACCTCGAGCGCCTTCGGCCCGGCGGCGCCGTCGGCGAGGGTGGTGCCGGTCGGAGACGCCGCGGCGTCTCTCTTGGCGGCCACGTCGAGCGAGCCGTCGTCGGAGCAGGCGGTGAAGCAAGCGGCGAACGGGAGCGAGAGGGCGAGGAGGGAGGCGGGGAGCAACGCGCGGTGTCTCATGGAATGGCCTATCTTCTTCCGTGGTTCGAGTGCGTATCGTGTGGAGTGAGGTTGCCGACTGTTCGTGACGTTCGGCGGTCGCTCTCACGAACTGTCGGCGACGTTTTCGTGAACGTCAGTACTTGTAACTGGCAGTCAGCCAGGCGTTCGTCCCGGTGAGGTATCGGCTCGTGAGGAACACGCCCGACTCGCCTTGGCTGAAGCGAACTGGTGAGTTGAAGAGGTTCTCGATGGAGAGCTTCAGCTCGAAGTGCTCCCCTATCCCTTGGCCGACGCTCGCGTCGACCAGGTGACGCGGCTGCTCGAAGACGTCGGGGAGGCCGTTCTGTCCCACCTGCGAGATGCGCGCCCCGTACACATTGTAGAGGAGCCGCGCGCGGGTCTTCGTGGAAGGGTGCTCCCAGTCGAGGGCGAGGTTCACCACATAGGGCGACTGCCCCGCGAGGGGGCGCGAGCGCGAGGTCTGGATACCCTCCGAGGGCGACAGGTCGACGCGCGAGTGCACGAGGGTGAGGTTCCCGAGCAGCGACAGCTCGGAGAGCGACCTGTGCACGAAACCGAGAGATCGCCGCGCCTCCAGCTCGACGCCCGCGTTGACGGCGCCGCGCGCGTTCGCGTAGCTCAGCACGCCGCGGCTCGTGGGCAGGATGATGGGCTCGATGGGATCCGTGAAGCTCTTGTAGAAGAACGAGGCCGCGAGCACCTGGGCGTCGCCCGGGAAGAGTTCGGCGCGCGCGTCCAGGTTCACGACGCGGGCGCGGTCGAGGTCGGGGTTGCCGAGGATCTCCCGCGCGCCGAAGAAGTCGCTGAAGATGAACGGCGCGAGCTCGCGGAGCTGCGGGCGGGAGACGGTGCGCGACGCCGCGAGCCGCACGTTCGTGCGCTCGGAGGTCTTGAACGTGAGGTTCGCGGAGGGGAGGGCGTCGACGCGCTCGAGGCTCGACGTGACGCGCTCGGTGGCCTCCGCGGCGAACGGATCGAACGAGTCGATGGACTGCACGGCGCGCTCGACTCGCTGCCCGAGCACGACCCGCACCCGCTCGTGGAGCGCCACGTCGGCCATGAGGTGCCCGCCGACCACGTCGTACCGCGCGGCGTAGAGATCGGTGGGGCGCGTCCACTCCTCGAGCTCGAGGGCGGTGCCGACGTTGTCGGGCGTGAAGAGCTCGGCCGGGGACCGCCGGAAGACGTCGGGGCTCGCGCCGCGCCCGCGGAGGAAGCGGAAGCGCCGCGCCTCGAAGCTGCGGCCGCGGAGGGACGCGAGCCCGCCGAGCTCGAGCCGCACGGGCCGCTCGCCGTCGCGGAGAGGCTGCTTGTAGGTGACCCCGAGCGTCCGCGTGGTCTCGCCCTGGTTCGCGAAGAAGTGCTGTCCGCTCTGCGTGCCTTCGCGGAACGACAGCCCCTGCTCCGCGTCGGCCACGTAGACCGACTCGCGGAGGTCCGGCTCGCCCGCGGTGGCCCGCCCGTAGCCGAGGCTCCAGCCGACCTCGGCGCGGCGGAGCGCCTCGATGCGGTGGTCGCCGCGGAGCTGCCCGTACACGAGCTGCCGCTGGAGGAAGCGCTGCCGCTCGTCGCGCACGTCGGCCTGCTGCTCGTCGTTGAACCCCGTGATGCGCCGCGCCTCGGCCTCCGAGCTCCGCGAGAGCAGGCCCGTCAGCGCGAGGGTGTGGGCAGGTGAGGGCCGCCACTCGAGGCCCGCGTAGCTGGCGATGGTGACCGCGTCGGTGCCGGTGTCCACGCGGTAGTCGTTCAGCCGAACGAGCTCCCCGGGGCGCGACGGATCGAGGCCGTAGGTGCGCAAGAGCTCGCCCGTGCGGCGCTGGAAGCGCCGCGTGTAGCCGAGCGACGCGACGTAGCCGAGCGTGTGCCCGCCGAGCTTGAGCGTGTCGCCGACGAGCAGGCTGCCGGTACCGCTCGGGAGCGAGACCGCCTCAGTGAGGCCGATGGGCGAAGAGAGCGCGCGCCCGTAGTCGTTCAAGTTCGGGTCGACCGTGCCGTCGGGGCGCAGGCGCGTGATGCGCTCGCGTGGGAGGCCCGCCGGGAGCCGCCGCGTGCCGTCGTCGACGCCGAGCCAATCGAGCGAGCCGCCCGTGTACGAGGGGCGCCGTGCGAAGGTGGTCTCGCTGTTGAGCCCGACCCCAAGCGACGCGAGGAACGTGAACCGCTCGGGGGCCTTGCGCATGCGAATGTCGAGCACCCCACCGGCGAATTGCCCCGGAAGATCGGGCGTGTACGTCTTCTTGATCGCGAGGTCCGAGATCACGAGGGCGGGGAACATGTCGAGCGGCACGGCGGTGCGATCGGGCTCGGTCGAGGGCATCGGCAGGCCGTCGACGAGCGAGCTCGTGTAGCGATCGCCGAGGCCGCGGATGACGATGGTGCGGCCGTCGACGACGCTGGCCCCGACGACGCGCTTGACCGCGTCCGCCGCGGAGCGATCGGGAGACCGCGCGATGTCCTGCGCGCCGACGGCGTCGGTCGCGCCCGCGGCGCTCCGGCGGAGCGCGACCTGACCCGCGGCGGTGTTCCGGTCGGGGTCGTACTCCACCGCGGCGAGCTCCTCGACGGCGTCCTCATCGGGCTCGAGCGCGACGTTCAGCGTCGTCACGCGGCCGCGGGCCACGCGCACGTTACGCACGCGCGCGGGCTTGTGCAGGTCCGCCACCACGCGGAGCGTGTGCACGCCGGGTGGAAGCGCCAGGGAGAAGCGCCCGGCCTCGTCGGCGGTCACCACGAGCCCCTGGCCGCCGCCCTGGCCCACGCCCTGGCCCACGCCCTGGCCCACGCCCTGGCCCACGCCCTGGCCCACCACGCTGACCTCCGCGCCCGCGAGGGGCGCGTGGTCCTCGCGGCTCGTCACGCGGCCCGCGACCGTGGCCGCCGTCGCGCCCGTCG
>CAZHGG010000294.1:0-7168 GCA_964531755.1 uncultured Polyangiaceae bacterium | reverse complement strand
CAAGGCGATCGCGCTCACCGCGCAGGTGTACCGGGGCGACCTCGTGATCAAGCGCCCGCTGTCGCTCACCGGGCGGCGCGGCGCGGTGCTCGAGGGCACGGGCGGCGGCACGGTCGTCACGGTCAAGGCGAGCGACGTGCTCGTCTCCGACGTGCTCATCCGGCGGTCGGGGCACCGCAACACCACCGAAGACGCCGGCCTGAAGGCCACGGGCGAGCGCGTGCGGCTCGCCCACGCGCGCGTGGAGGACACGCTCTTCGGGGTGTCGTTCGAGGAGTGCAAGGGCTGCGCCGTCGAGGGCGTGTCGGTGCGGGGGTTCGACGAGGAGGCCGAGCTCCGCGGGGACGGCATCAAGCTCTGGGAGTCGCACCACTCGACCGTGCGCCACGCGGAGGTCGAGCGCGTGCGCGACGTGGTGGTCTGGTACACGCGCCACGCGACGCTCGAGGACGTCGTCGTCCGCGGGAGCCGCTACGGCACGCACCTCATGTACGCGCACGACGCCACGGTGCGGCGGAGCCGGTTCGAGGCGAACGTCGTGGGGATCTTCGTGATGTACAGCGGCAGGATGCTCCTCGAGCAGAACGTCGTGGCGGGCGCGCGCGGCGCGGCGGGCATGGGCCTCGGCTTCAAGGACAGCGACGCCATCACGGCCCGTGGCAACTGGATGGTCGCCAACACGTCCGGTGTGTACCTCGACAACACCCCGCGCACCACCGCCGAGCCCGTGGCCTTCGTAGGCAACGTGATCGCCTTGAACGACGTGGGCCTCCGGCTCCACAGCGCCGAGCGAGGCCTCCGCTTTCACGGCAACGATCTCCGGCAGAACGCGCTCGTGGTCGAGGCCGACGGCGGCGGCAGCGCGCTCGCGGTCGAGTTCCGCGGCAATCACTTCAGCGAGTACGAGGGCTACGACCTCAACGGTGACGGCGTGGGCGACGTCCCGTTCGAGGTGAAGGCCCTCTCGAGCGACCTCACCGAGTCGCGCCCCACGCTCAAGTTCTTCCAGGGCACGGCGGCCATCGGCCTCCTCGACGCCGTGGCTCACGCCGTGCCGCTGCTGTCGGCCCGCAAGCTGCTCGTCGACCCCGCGCCGCTCGTGCGCCCACCGGACATTCACGCGCCATGATCACGATCTCCCACGTCACGAAGCGCTTCGACGCCGTGCTCGCGCTCGACGACGTCTCGCTGTCGATCCGCCCCGGCGAGCGCGTCGCGTTCGTGGGCGCGAACGGCTCGGGCAAGACCACGCTCCTGCGCGCGCTCCTCGGCCTCGTGCGCGTCGATGGCAAGGTCGCGATCGCAGGCAGCGACGTCGCCAAGGAGCCCGAGGCGGCGCTGCGCGGCGTGGCGTACATCCCGCAGATCGCCCCGCCCATCGAGGCGTCGGTCGCGGAGGTCGTGCGCGCGCACGCGGCGCTCCGCGGGAAGCGCGAGGACGCCACCTACGAGCGCGCGGCGCGCTTGGGCCTCGACCTCGGCGCGAGCCGCGCGAAGCGGTTCCGGGATCTGTCGGGTGGCATGAAGCAGAAGCTCCTCGCGGCCATGGCGCTCGCGGCCGACGCCGACGTGCTCGTGTGCGACGAGCCCACCGCCAACCTCGATGGCGAGGCCCGCGTGGCGTTCTTCTCCGAGCTCGCCGCGCGCCCGCCGAGCAGCGTCGTGGTGCTCTGCTCGCACCGCATCGAGGAGGTGCAGAAGCTGGTCGCGCGCGTGGTGGAGCTCGGCGACGGCCGCGTGGTCCGCGACGCCTCGCTCGACGAGGTGCTCCTCGACCTGAAGGCGTTCCGTGTAGAGGTCACGCTTCGCGGCGGCGCCAACGCCTCGCGGGCGGAGGCCATGCTCCTCGGGCGCGGCTTCGCGCCCTGCGGCGGCGCGCGCTTCGGCGCGAACGTGGCGCAGCACGAGAAGGTGGAGCTCGTCACGCGCCTGTTGGCCGAGCACAGCGGCGAGCTCGCCGATCTCAGCATCGTGCCGGTGGACGATCTCGCCCGCGCCTCGCGCGAGGGCCCGCGTCGCCTCGAGGTGGTGGCGTGAGCCGCGCGGTCCTTCGCGCCCTTCGCGCCGCCGCCGCGGCCTCACTCGCGTGGGCGCTCGCGTGCGCGAAGCTCGACCAGCCGAGCGATCCGGTGTGGGGCAAGGAGCCCTGCGCCGACTGCTCGATGCTCGTCAGCGAGCGGCGGTTCTCGGCGCAGGTCGTGCACGACGGGGAGCGGCGCTACTTCGACGACGTGGGCTGCATGGTGCTCTGGGCCGAGAAGCACGGCGGGCTGCCGGCCCACGCGTGGGTGCACGACGGCACGGGTGGCCCTTGGGCCCCCGCCCGCGCGGCGCGCTTCGCCGAGGGCGCGCGGACGCCCATGGACTACGGGCTCGAGGCGCGCGCCGACGGGGCCCTCGGCTGGGAAGAGGCGCGCGATCGCGTGCTCGCGAAGCGAGGCCCGAAGCGCGAACAGAAGGAAGGAGTGCAGCGATGAGCTCGGCGACCCGCGTGTTCCTTCGGCTGGAGATCGCGGAGGCCATGCGCTCGCGCTGGCTCGTGTTCACCGCGCTCGTGTACGGCCTCGTCTTCGCGGGGTTCGTGTGGCTCGGCCTCCGCGAGAGCCGCGTCATGGGGTTCACCGGCCTCTCGCGCGTCGTGCTGAACGTGTCGAACGCGATCGTGCTCGCCGTGCCGCTGGTCGCGCTCATCGCGACCAGCCAGGTGATCGTGAAGGCGCGCCACAGCGGCTACTTCGAGCTCATGCTCTCGCAGCCCGTGCGGCGCAGCGAGTGGTTCGTCTCCGCGGTCGCCTCCCGCCTGGTCGTGATCGTCGGCCCCCTCCTCGTGCTCTTCGCCGCGGCGCTGATCGGGTCTGCGCTCGGCGCCCAGCGCGACGCCGCCACGGGGCCCATCGTCGCGCGCTGCCTCGCGGTGACGGTCTCGCTCGCGTGGGCCTTCCTCGGCATCGGCTTCTGGATCTCCGCCGCCGCGCGGACGCCCGAGCGCGCGACCGTGCTCGCGCTGCTCGCGTGGCTCGTGGCGAGCGCCCTCCATGACTTCGCGCTCATCGGGGCGCTGCTCCGCGTGCGGCTCGCGCCCGAGGTCGTCTTCGCGCTGGCCGCGGCGAACCCGGTCGAGTCGGCCCGCATCGCCGTGCTGAGCGGGGTCGACCCGGAGCTGTCGGTGCTCGGCCCGGTCGGCTTTTGGCTGGCCAACACGCTCGGGCCTCGGCTCACGCTCGCGGTCGGCGTGCTGTGGCCGGCGCTGCTCGGCACGCTCGGCCTCCTCGGCGCAGAGCGCCGGCTCGTCTCGTCCGATCTCGTCAACTAATGGAAACTCATGAGGAAACTATGAATACTCAGCGCAATTTCACCCCCGGCGCCATGCTCGTGCTCGTGACGCTCGGGCTCGCGGGCTGCAGCAAGGACGAGCCCAAGGGCGCCACCGGCACGACCGGCGCCGCCGCGGCTCCCGCCGTCGACGTGAAGCCGATCTTCGCCGAGAAGTGCGTGCCCTGCCACGGCGAGAAAGGGAAGGGCGACGGCCCCGCGGCCGCCGCGCTCAACCCCAAGCCTCGCGACTACACCGACAAGGCCTGGCAGGCGTCGGTGACCGACGAGCAGATCAAGAAGACCATCGTCTACGGCGGCGCCGCCGTCGGCAAGAGCCCCAACATGCCCTCGGCGCCCGATCTCGACGGCAAGCCCGAGGTCGTCGACGGGCTGGTCAAGTACATCCGGTCGTTCGCGAAGTAGGCGGGCTCACGCGGGGGTCAAGGCGCCGTCGAGCGGCCACATGGGCTCGACCGGCTCGTCGCCGAAGGCCTCCTGGTCGGTCGGCGACACCCGCACGAGCGCCACCAGATCGCCGACCGTGCGCGCCGCGGCGAGCCCGTCGAAGGTCAGCACGCGGCCGAGCGCGTCGGCCACCTCGAGCGCGACCAGCATGAGATCGGCGGGGCCGAGGCGCCAGTCCTCCACGAGGCGCTGCCCGGCGCCCAGCTTGGCTCGCGGGACGTCGAGGCGGGTGGCGAGCGCGCTCAACGTGACGGTCTCGCAGGGGTCTTCCATGGTCGCTCCTCTCGCTCGGTGGGAATGAAGCACGCGGCGGCGCCCGGCGCTTCCCGGTAAACGATTCTTTACGATCGCTCCGGTCGAGCTCACTCGCGGCGCTAAGCCGGTGCTCACTTGAATCGAGCCCGAAATCCCACGGCTCCCGCCTTCGGCTTCTCACGAGAGCCGTGGGCTTCCGGGCTCGATGACCGCTACGTGTGCACGTCGCCTTCGGACGATTCAGGATCGGCGGAACTGGGTTCCGCCTTAGGCTCCGGGTCCCCGCCGTCGGTCGCGGCCTTCGCGCGGCTCCCCGCGCCCGGCGCGCTGCTCCGGCTCGAACACGTCGTGGCCGCGGGAGAGGAGCCTCGAGACCAGGGGGTGCTCGATGCGCCGCTCCGCCGTGAGCAAGAAGAAGCGCTCGCGGAGGGTCGGCGCCCGCCCAACGCAGACGACGTCGTAGTGCGCGCAGATCTCGCGGCTGATGGCCTCGGGGCCCGCGAACACGCCGCGGCCATCCCCCCCGTAGGCCTTGAGCAGGGCGCTGTCGTCGATCTCTGCGGCCACGCGGGGCACCACCCCGTGCTTGTCGAAGTACGCGAGCAAGGCGTGCTGCTGCACGTTGGCGGGCCCGGGCAGCAAGAACGGCGCGCGATCGAGGCAGGCGGGGAAGTCGCCCTCGAGCGCGCTCGCGAGCGACGGCGCGGCGAAGAAGCCGGTGCCGCACTCGCCGAGGGCATGCGCGAAGACCCGCGGCGTGGTGTTCGGTGGCGCGGGTGTGTCCGTCACGAGCACGTCGAGCGCGTGGCGCGCGAGCTCGTCCAGCAGCCGCACCGTGGCGTCCTGGCGGATCGTGAGGCGCATGGGCGCGTCCGCGGTCTCGAGCGACGCGAGCACGCGCCGCGCGATCACCTTCGGCACCACGTCCGCCACGCCGACGGCCAGCCGGAGCGGGCGCCCCGCGACCCGCGGCGCACCGGCGGGGGCCCGCAGCGACTCCGCGAGCTCCTGCCCGAGCGAGAAGATGTCCTCCGCGTAGGCGAACACGTGGCGCCCGACGTCGGTCAGCGTGAGGCGCTTGCCCTCCCGGAAGAAGAGCGCCTCCCCGAGCGCGTCCTCGAGCGCACGGATCTGCTCGCTCACGGTGGGGTGCGAGAGGCGAAGCTTGCGCGAGGCCGGCGCGACGCCGCCTTCGGTCACGACGGTGAAGAAATAGAACAGATGATTGTAGTTGAGCCAGGGCGTGGCGACGGGCATGCGCACAGCATGTAGGGAATCCCTACATGGTGCATCGGAATTTCCTGAATTCCGCTGGCTCATCCGCGACCTAGCTTGGTCCCTGGCCCGCTGCGGCCTCCCACCCCACCCGCCACGAGGTGCTCTCTCCATGAACGCGCAGGTCCCGCTCCTCCCCCCCGCGACCGTCCACGATCGGCGCAACCTGCCGCTCTGGGTCACGCTCGCGTTCTCCGCGGGCGCGGTGAACGCGGCGGCGCTCGCGGCCTGCCAGCGGTTCGTGTCGCACGTGACCGGCACCGTCACGCGCGTCGGGGCGGACTACGGGAGCGCCTACCTCCTGCTCGACTACGCCGCGGTCCTCGCGGCCTTCGTGGTGGGCGCGATGAGCTCGTTCTGGATGCTCGACGGCCGCCGCCTCCGGGGGAAGGCGCCGCTCGTCGGCCTCCCGCTCGTGCTCGTGGCGGCGCTCCTCGTGGCCGTCGCCGTGCTCGGGCGCCTCGACGCCTTCGGCCCGTTCGGCAAGACCGTGGAGACCCCGGGCGACTTCGTCATGCTCGGCCTGCTCGCCTTCGCCATGGGCCTTCAGAACGCGTCGGTCGCGTCCACCTCGGGCATGATCGTCCGCACCACGCACATGACCGGCCCGCTCACGGATCTCTCGATCGCCCTCGGCGCCTACCTGTCGAGCGCCGCGCCCGCGGAGCTGCGCCGCCGCGCCCGGGCCGGGATCGTGCTCCGTGGCTCGAAGATCCTCGCGTTCATCGCCGGCGCGCTCGTGGCGACCCTCGCGGCCAGCCGCCTCGAGTACCTGACATTCTTCATCCCGGCGGGGTTCGTCGCGGTCGCCGCCCACATCCTGAGCGGCGTGGTCGAGTACGAAGGGCAGGCCGTCGCCGCCGGCTGACGCCGCCCCACCTCTCCTCCGCCCGCTTCACGTCGCCCAGGCCTCCCGGCCCGCGCCACGACGGCACCACCGCGGCGTCGGCACCCCGCACCCCAACCCCGCCACCCACCACCCCTCAGGAGGTAGCCCCATGCGCACCCACACCCGCGAGACCCAAGCCACCATCACCCCCACGAAGTCCCTCCAGTTTCTCCGGGAGGGCAACGATCGCTTCGTGGCGAACCTGCGCGCGCACCGCGACCTCCTCGAGCAGGTGAACGACACGCGCGACGGACAGTTCCCGTTCGCCACGATCCTGAGCTGTATCGACAGCCGCACGTCCGCCGAGCTCGTCTTCGATCAGGGCCTCGGCGACATCTTCAGCGTGAGGATCGCGGGCAACATCATCAACGACGACATCCTCGGCTCGATGGAGTTCGCGTGCAAGGTGGCTGGGGCGCGGTCGATCGTGGTGCTCGGGCACACGAAGTGTGGCGCCATCAAGGGCGCGTGCGACGGCGTGCAGATGGGGAACCTCTCGACCCTCCTGAACAAGATTCAGCCCTCGATTTACGCTGAGCGGACCGTGCGCGAGCAACGCAACTCCTCGAACGGGGAGTTCGTGGAGAAGGTCGCCGAGCTTCAGGTCCGCCGCTCGGTTCGGTCGATCGTGGAGCAGAGCGTCACGCTGCGGACGATGATCGACGCGGGCGATCTCGCCGTGATCGGCGCCCTCTACGACGTGGAGTCGGGGGTCGTCACGTGGCTCGACGACACGATGCTCCTAGGCGACAGCTCCAAGGTCGCGCGCTGAGCCCACGCGAGACGGGCCCAGGGAGCCGCGCCACGCCAAGAGGGCGCGTGGTTCGCTAGAGCGCGAGCGCCGCGTCGAGGAGCTCGCCGACCGTCTTCGGGGAGACCGGCGCGGCGGCGGTCGCCTTCACCGGGACCACGCCGGCCGTCGCGCGCGCCGCCACGACCTGCGCGGGGGCCGACAGCTTCGGCGCGCTG
>CAZHGG010000293.1:0-7206 GCA_964531755.1 uncultured Polyangiaceae bacterium | reverse complement strand
CAGCGCATCAGCCAGCTCGTGTGGATGATCTTCCTCAAGGTCTTCGACGACCACGAGTCCCAGAAGGAGATGCTCGAGGACCACTACAAGTCGCCGATCCCGCAGCGCCTCCGGTGGCGCTCGTGGGCCACCGACTCCGAGGGCCTCACGGGGGACGCCCTGCTCGACTTCGTGAACAACGATCTCTTCAAGACGCTCAAGGAGCTGCCGGCCACGGGGAAAAACGCGGCGATCTCGGGGGTGGTGCGCGGCGTCTTCGAGGACGCGTTCAACTACATGAAGTCCGGCACGCTCGTGCGCCAGGTCGTCAACAAGCTGAACGAGGTCGACTTCAATAGGAAGGCCGATCGGCACGAGTTCGGCGACATCTACGAGAAGCTCCTCTCGGACCTCCAGAGCGCGGGGAACGCCGGCGAGTTCTACACGCCGCGCGCGGTGACGCAGTTCATCGTGGACCAGGTGGACCCCAAGCTCGGCGAGACCGTGCTCGACCCGGCGTGCGGCACCGGCGGCTTCCTCACGTGCGCCATCGAGCACGTGCGCAAGAAGTACGTGAAGGACGCGGACGACGAGGAGAAGCTGCAGGCGAGCATCCGCGGCGTCGAGAAGAAGCCGCTCCCGCACCTCCTGTGCGTGACGAACATGATGTTCCACGGCGTCGAGGTCCCCTCGAACATCCGCCACGACAACACGCTCGCGCGGCCCCTGCGCGACTACGGCCCGAAGGACCGGGTCGACGTCGTCGTCACGAACCCGCCGTTCGGCGGCATGGAGGAAGACGGCATCGAGAACAACTTCCCCGCCAGCTTCCGCACGCGCGAGACCGCGGATCTCTTCCTCGTGCTGCTCATGAGCCTCTTGAAGCCCGGCGGCCGCGCCGCGCTGGTCCTCCCGGACGGCACGCTCTTCGGCGAGGGCATCAAGACGCGCATCAAGGAGAAGCTCCTCGAGGAGTGCGACCTGCACACGATCGTGCGCCTGCCGAAGGGCGTGTTCGCGCCGTACACGAGCATCAAGACGAACCTGCTCTTCTTCACGAAGGGCGAGCCGACCAAACACGTGTGGTTCTACGAGCACCCGTACCCCGCGGGAGCGAAGAGCTACTCGAAGACCAAGCCGCTTCGGATTGAGGAGTTCGCGGCGGAGAAGAAGTGGTGGGGGAAGCGCAAGGAGAACGACCAGGCGTGGAAGGTGTCCATCGAGGACATCAAGGCGCGCGGGTACAACTTGGATATCAAGAATCCACGGGCGGTGGAGGATGGACCGGGGGACGCGGACGAGCTGCTGAGGCAGTATCGGGAGGCGGCGGCTGAGGCGGCGGTGGTGAGGGACCGGCTGCGGGATGAGCTTCGGGCGGCGCTGGAAGCGGGGAGGGGATGAGGGCGCGCGCGGCGTTGGTGGAGGAGGCCGTGGGCAGTGGGTTCGACGTCGAGAAGTTCGTGGAGAACTTCGAGGTGCTCGTCGAGGCTACAGGCAGCGCGAAGCTCCTGAGGGAGTTGGTGCTTCAACTCGCCGTTACGGGCCGGCTCTCGAGCGCCAGAGGCGAGTCAGCCGAGCCGTTGCTTGCCAAACTGCGCAGCGAACGCCCCAAGCTCGCGAAGGCAGGGGTTCGAATCGCCGAAGCGTCTGGCGCCGTCTCCGACGAAGAGGCGCCCTATCCACTCCCCCTGGGCTGGCGGTGGACTCGGCTTCGCGACCTCGGCGGGTTTCTCGGTGGGGGAACCCCTGCGAAGGCGAATGAAGCCTTCTGGAACGGACCGCTCCCCTGGGTTTCTCCCAAGGACATGAAGCGACCCTACATCGACGACGCGGAGGACCACATCTCAATGGCCGCCGTGGAGGGTTCTGCCGTGAAGCTAATTCCTGCGCGGAGCGTGCTCTGCGTGGTCCGGGGAATGATCCTCGCACACTCCTTCCCGGTCGCAGTCACCACGCGGGAGGTAACCATCAACCAGGACATGAAGGCCCTCGTCCTGGCCTTGCCGGAGATCTCCGAATTTGTCCTTCGGAGTTGCCAAGCCGCTCGTGCGCGAGTCCTCGCGAAAGTGGAGCGGTCCTCGCACGGCACGTGCCGCCTTGAGTCTGAAGCGGTGGAGATGCTCCCGATCGCCTTGCCTCCCCTCGCCGAGCAGAAGCGGATCGTCGCCAAGGTCGACCAGCTCATGGCCCTCTGCGACGAGCTCGAAGCCCGGCAGACCAAGAAGCGCGAGACCGGAGCCCGGCTCACCAAGTCGGCCCTCGAAGCCCTCACGAGCGCCGAGGGCCCGGAGGAGTTCGAGAGGGCTTGGACGCGGGTGGTGGAGAATTTTGGGCTCGTGGTGGATCGGGCGGAGACGGTGGGGGAGCTGCGGCGTTGCGTGGTGTGTCTCGCCCTTCGCGGGCAGGTCGTGCCCCGCGACCCCACCGAGGGGACCGGCGAGCAAGTCCTCGCGCGGCTGCGGTCGTCGTCGACAACCTCAGAACCTGAGGCTTCGCTCCCCCCAACGTGGAGGTGGGCGCCGCTCGGAGCTCTCGTCACGGATGGCCCGAAGAACGGGTATTCCCCAAAGGGAGTCGAGCACGAGACGCGCGTGAAGAGTCTCACGCTCACCGCCACGACGTCGGGCCGGTTCGATGGGCGATACTTCAAGTACATCGACGAAGAGATTCCTCCGACCTCCGACCTGTGGCTGCGCGACGGAGATGTGTTGATCCAACGAGGAAACACCATCGACTACGTTGGGGTAGCGGCGGTTTACCGAGGCCCGGACACGACCTTCATCTATCCCGACCTCATGATGAAGATCCGGCTTTCCGAGCAGATGGACCTCGCTTTCGTCCACATGGCAATAAACGGACCCGTCGCCCGAGCCTTCATCATGAGTCGAGCGTCCGGAACCTCGGGAAGCATGCCGAAGATCAACCAAACGACGGTGAACGCGATCCCCATCCCCATCGCTCCGCTGAAGGAGCAGCGCCGGATCATGGCCAAGGTCGAGCAGCTCATGAAGATCTGCGACGACCTCGAGGCCAAGCTGCGCCGCGCCGAGGACCGGGCGGCCAGGCTGGTCGAGGCGGTGGTGAGGGAGATGGTGGCGTAGGTCCATGGTTCGGAGGTCGAAGATGCGCCGGCGCGGTCCGCAGCTTGAAAAGGCGATGGAGAGGGCCGTCAAGGCGACTGGTGCCCTTATTCAGAGTGTTTACAACAGCCTCGTGCGGGAACGCTCGACGCCCCTTGGCGACGAGCCGATGCTCGCGTTCGACAGGCCGCGAAGTGGCCAACTCCTTCTGGTGGGAACCGAACTCTCGACGTATCACGCATGCCTCAACACACTGATGGAGGTGCACGGCCCGAAGGACGAGCGGCGGGAGGTGAGTCGAAGAGAGGTTGAGCGAATCCTCCAGGCCGCCATCCTGCGTACGATCCTGCCTCTTCGACCGCGACCCACTCGCGCAACGTTCGAGCGCCGGCTCGCGGACCAGCTCCGCACCCTCCGCAGAGACCTGACCCAGGAGCCGGTCGCCTGGACGTTCCTTGTGGAGGTGCACGGGCTCGCGTCCAGGGGCCTTCCCGTGACGTTCGGTGGTGTGACCTTCGAGCACGGCGACGGGGAGCTTGGGCGAAGGGCGGGCGCGAGGCTCGCGCCTGCCAGCGAGGCCGATGGCGTCCGCCAAGATCACGCCGCCGCGACGCGAGCTGGCGATCGCGATCGTGCGCGTGAGCGCCGTCGATGAGAAGGCGGTGGAGCTGATAGGGGAGGCGCGCGTCGCGAGGGCCGTGCAGGCCCTCAACTTCTTCATGTCCTTCGACGCGGACGTCCCGGTCCTTCGCAGGGCCTACCTTGCGCCGGCAGGCAAGCGCACACGATTTGTCTGGGCGGCTCAAGCCGAGGCGTCTCACGACGTTCACTGGGGACGTCGACGCGACGAGAGCACGCGGGCACTCGCCCTGGATCTCTCCTCAGGCCGGGCCATGAAGCTGGGCGTTCACCGAGCGAGCGCTCTTCTGGACAGCGGGGACAGGAGCGACTTCGAGGACCGCATCGTGACGGCGCTCGGCTGGGCGGGACGGGCGTGCGTGGCTGACGAGCGGGACCAGTCGTTCCTGTTCTACGCGATCGCGCTCGAAGCGCTGCTGCTCAAGTCGTCGGCTCGCGGAGGGGTGAGCGACCGGGTGAAGCTTCGAGCGGCCCACGTGGTCGGGCTCCGGAAGGTGTTCGACTTGATGACGGGGCTCTATGAACGCCGGAGTGGGCTCGTCCACGCCGGAGACTCGACGTCCATCACCGACGACGACCTGGCGAGCATGCGGTGGGTCGTCGGCCGCGCGCTGACGGGCGTGCTCACGGACCCACGGTTTGCGAGCATGCGCACCGCACGAGAGTTCGACGCGTGGTGTGACGCCCAGCTGTTGCCGGCGGTCGTGTAGCCTTCGCCACCGCAGGCCGCTCGACCTGGTAGCCCCGGTCGTAGCTGAAGGCAAGGTGAAGGCGCTCACGTGTTGACGTCCCGCACCGCAGCGCGTAGGCTCCTCTTGTCCGGCGCATTCGCCCGGACAGAACTCGGGCGGGTAGCTCCTGTCCGGTTCAGCTCCGACAAGGATAGTGGCAGCTGGTTGGAACGCGCAGTGAGCGGAGATCCTACGAGATCTAGCCCGGTCCGACTCTCACCACCGAACCCGTCGTTAGCGTAAAGAAAGCTCACGGTCTGCAAAAAGCCCCTTTGCCGGGGCTTTTCGTTTTTCTACGGGATCTTGAGGCGCCTCGCGTGGGGTTCTTGTCCCCGCAGCGAGGCGTCCGGCGCGACGTTGAGGTACGTTCGGACCCGCCAGCCTTCGGTGGGGGTCCAGACCTCGACGGCGCGCTCCGTCTTCACGTCCCAGTGGAACCCGGCGGGCAGCGCGAAGCCGGCGACGTTCAGCGGGTCTCGTCCGTGAAATGGGCCGTGTTCCCATGCGAGGTCTCGTCGGTCGCGCCGCCGCGCTGCGGTCCCGAAGGTGTCGTCGAAGGCCGCTCGTCCCAGCGGCTCGGAGAGCTTCCGGCTCCATGAGCGCTCGGCGGAGAAGACGTGCAGCGGGAGGCAGCGGGGATCGGCGAGTCCGTTGCAGGCGGTGCGACCCAGCCACGCGGTGAAAGCCGACGCCCACTGCGCATGGTTTCGGTCACATCGCAGCCGTAGGAAGTAGGCTTTGTGCCGGCAGAGCTGTCGAAGCGAGTACCAGTCGTCGCGAGCGGGCCGCCACCCCGGCGTCCGAGGCCGTGTTAGAAACAGCGGCCCCCTCGCGCCAACCTCTTGGACGCTGAGGACGGCGACGCGTGCGCGGTGGATGCGCCGGTAGACCTCCCTGATCTGCTCGCCCGCCATCTCCGGCGTCGAGGGCGGGAGTCGGCGCTCTTGGATGGGCCACTCGAACTGGCGACAGAGCTCACGGATGGTTGTACGCGCCTCGTCCACGCGGCCATCGCGAGGGCTCTTGGGCGAGAACACCCACACCTCGCCGGGCAACGCTGCGCTCATCGCGGGAGGAGCCGGGCGCGGGCGATCACCGAGGCAGGAATCCGGACCTCGCCGAGCTCCTCGGTCGTCATGACCGCGACGCAGGAGGAGACCACGCGCCGCAGCTCTTCGAGCGTCGCCGTCTCCGCCTCTCCGGCTGGAGGCTTCGCGGACGAGCGCAGGACCGTCACCGAGGCCGTGATGTTGTTCGCTTCAAACCAGGACTGGAGACGACGCACGACGCGCGCCTTCACGAAGCCATTCCACTTTCCGCGGAGATCGGGAGGCAGGCCTCTCGTGCCCATCCCGCCGTCCTGCCAGGTGTCGGGAACGGCGGGGCCCTCCTCCGCGCGGAACGCGCGCCGCCACTCGCTGATCTCGCTCGGCTGCAGGGTCGGGAGCACGAGAGCGTCGCCCGAGACCGCCTCCCGCGCGCGCTGTGTCACGCTGTCCCACGCGTATTTCCTGCCGCTCGAGTAGTCGACGATGGCGTCCCAGAGGTCAGCCCGGACCCGCTGGTGCTTCAGGTCCGGCTGCGCGGGAGACGCCGGCGGGGTAGCGAACCGGCGGCTCGCGTCGGTCTCGAGCAGCTCCACGCTGTCGTCGTCGGGGCGTAGCCGTACGAGCTCGGGGTGGCGCCCCAGCAGCTCGCGCAGCGAGGTTGCGCCGTGGTTCTGTTCACTGAAGGTGCGCGCCGACAGCTGGAGCATGCGGTTCTTCAACACGGCGAGCCGCATCCGGCGCCAGTCGTCCTTGCCGCGATCGCGCGCCGCCTCGAAGGCGCGCACGATCAGGGCTTCCAGCTTGTAGGTCGGCGTCGCCTGGGTCGTCATGCGCCGGAGTCTACTTCGGCGTGCGGAGGTCGCACAGAGCTGGCATGCGACGCGGCCACGGCGCCCCCACCTTTCCCCTTGCCGCCCCGCCTCGCACGCCCGTAGCCTCTCACCCCATTATGGCCTCCACCAAGCCGAAATCCTCTCCCAAGAAGCCCACTCCCGCCTCCTCGAAGGCCGCCTCCAAGGCAGCCAAAGCCGCGCCCAAGGCCGCCAAGGCTCCGCGCGGCGAGGACCTCGTCGCGTCGGTGCTCGCCTCGAAGGGGATCGCGCTGAAGACCGCAGATGCGGAGTCTCCCTCCTTCCCCACGGCCACGCTGTTTCTCGAGGCCGAGCGGGTCATCGCGGCGTATCGAAAGGCGCGCGCGGCGTTCGTGAAAGTGCCCACGTTCGAGCAAGGCCTCGCGGACGCGGGGCGCGGGCTGCTCGAGCACGCGATGGTCGTCGACAACACGTGGCAGAAGGCGCGCTTCGCGAAGAAGAAGGGTGAGAGCCGGGGGGCGCTGCGCAAAGAGGGCGAGGCGCTCCGCGCGAAGGTCTTGAAGAGCGCGCGGTTCTTCTTCCGGAACGATCCGAAGGTGCTGCTCGAGGTGGACCGCATCGCCGAGGGCGACGACCTGCCGGACCTCATCCGCGATCTCGACGACGTCGCCGCCCTCGCGACCGAGCACGCGAGCCTGTTCGCCGCGGCGCCTCGGCTCGGCGACGTGCCGAAGCTCGCCCGCGCGCTCGCGACGTCGCTCCGCGAGGCGACCGATCCGCTTCCCACCGCCGAGCTGCTCGCGGCGCGCAACCGCGCCGTGGTGGCGCTGGGGCTCGCGCTCCGCGAGATCCGCGCGGCCGCGCGCTTCCTCTACGAGGACAGCCCGAAGGCGTTCGCGCCGTACGTGTCCACCCA
>CAZHGG010000292.1:2946-7215 GCA_964531755.1 uncultured Polyangiaceae bacterium | reverse complement strand
CGGCGGGCGCCGACGGCAAGGCGCCCGCGTCCACCGGCGGAAGCATCCGCCTCGTCGAGCCGCGCGCGGCCGTGCTCGCCGGCGAGGTCGAGGTCACCGTCAGCGTCGACGGCCTCGCGCTCGACCCCGCCTCCACCGTGAGCTTCGGCGCCGGCGTGAAGGTGAGCCAGGTCGCGCTCGTGGGGAAGCACGCCCTCCACGCCGTGCTCACGATCGACGAGGCCGCGGCGCTCGGCCCGCGCGACGTCGTGCTCACCAGCGGCGAGGCGAAGCTCACGGCCACGCAGGGCTTTCAGGTGGCGGCTTCGCTCGGCGTCACCGTGTCCGGCGGCAAGGCCGAGCAAGGCGGGCTCGTGCAGCTCGACCTGAAGAACAACGACGTCGAGTGGTTCGACCCGGAGAACTTCGAGGTCTACGGCCAGCTCTCCGCGGCCGACGGCGCGTTCGTGCCGGTGTTCACCGACTACCTCGGCCCCCGCGACGGTCGCGTCGTCATGCTGGCGGACCCCGCGCTGCGGGTGGGCCCCATGGCGCTCGAGGGCAGCAATTTTCCGGGCGATCCGAAGGCGCCCGTCTACCTGAGCGGCCCAGGCGCCCTCACGGTGGCGGCCCGCGCCCCCGAAGCCCTCGCGGCGACCGAGCTCACGAAGGTGCTGTCGCAGCCCTTCGCCACGTCGCTGCTCAAGTACACGACCGCCGCGAACAAGCTCAACGTGGTGAGCGTCGTGCCGAACGGCACGCTCAAGCCGCTCGTGCTCGGGATGGGCAAGCTCGGCAAGCTGTCGAACCTCATCTCGCAGGCGTCCACGCAAATCTACCCCACGACCGAGGCCGGCAGCGGCACGCTCATCGTCGCCAACAGCACGTTCGAGGGCGGGGCCGACGCGGCCAAGTTTGGCTTCAAGGTGAGCGCCCTCTCCATCGACGCGGAGGCGCCCTTCGCCGAGCCCACCACCAAGCACGACGGCTCCGACGCGACCGCCTTCGCCGACTGGGGTGTGGCCCCTGCCGCGCCCGGCGCCGCGACGCCGGTGCGCCTGCTCTCCGGTGAGCTCCTCGCGGCCGACACGGCCGACGTCTACCGGCTCGGGCCGTTCCCGGCGGGCGCCGTCAACCTCGAGGTGTCCGCCTTCAGCGACGCGCCGATCACCATCGCCGTGAGCGAGGCCATCACCTTCCCCACGGGCGCCGCCAACACCACCAGCGTCGCGCTCGGCTACAGCGCAGGCTTCTTCGGCCCGCAAGAGAACGGGGCGAAGCTCGCCCACGGGGCGCGTTCGAGCGCGGGCACCTACCGCTTCGTGCGCGTGACGCCCCTCAACTCGAAACGTGGAAAGTACACGCTCGCCGCGCGGAGGCTGCCGTGAGCTCGCTTCAAGACGACAGGTCGATTTTTCGGAGGACTCAGATGAACCGCTCGCTCTACTCTTCTGCTCTCGGCGTCGCGGGCCTCACCGCGCTCCTCGTGGCCTGCGGCGGCGCCGACGGCGCGGCGGGTGCGCCCGGCAAGGATGGCGCCCAAGGCGCCCCGGGCGCCCCGGGGAAGCCCGGCGACTCGGCCAAGGTCGAGCCCACGGTGAGCTTCGTGACGCCCAACAAGGCCGTGCTGGATCGCGAGCTCGACGTGGTGGTCAGCGGGAGCGGCACCGCGTTCGCCGCGACCGCGAAGGTCGACTTCGGGGCGGGTGTCACGGTCTCCGACGTGCGCGTGGTGAGCCCCACCGCGCTCGCCCTGAAGGTGAAGATCGCCCCCACCGCGGCCCTCGGCCTGCGCGACGTGACGGTGGACGGCCAGAAGCTCGTGAAGGCCTTCGCGGTGCTCCCCGCCATCTCGGTCTTCCCCGTGGGCAAGGTCGAGCAGGGCGGGGTGGCGAACGTCGCCGTCCAGAACAACGATCCCGCGAACCCCTTCGACAAGGACAACTTCAAGGTCGACGCCCCCGAGCTCGTCGACTTCGGGGTCTCTCCCGAGTCGAACCTCTACGCCAGCGGCGCCGTCCTCGTGCCGCCGCTCGCCGCGGCCTCGGCGGCGCTCACCGTGGCGAACGTCGACAGCAAGGGCGCGTCGCGCACCACGTTCATCGGCGATCCCAACGACCTCAAGATCACGCCCCGCACGCCCACCGCGATGACGGCGAACGCGGCCGCGGCGCCCGTCGCGCTCGGGGCCGATCTCGCGAGCTTCTTCGGCAAGCTCACCGTGCCGATGGGCTCGGCGTACATCGTGGACTACCGCATGGAGGTGCCCGCGCCCCCCGCGGGGACCGCCCCCACCACGCCGCTCGCGGCCCTCTTCGGCAAGGGCGGGAAGGCCAAGGACTTGCTCGACACGGCCGCGCCCCCGCAGGGCTTCTTCGGCCCGGAGGACCCGCCCTACGACATCCACCTCGTCTACCCGATGGTGAGCGCCACCGCGGCCGAGGACCAGTACCTCGTCATGGTGAACACCTCGGGTCGCGCCGGCTCGGCCACCTTCACCGCGGGGCTCATCAAGGCGTCGCAGGTCGCCGAGGACGCGGCCGCCCACGGCACCGCCGCGACCGCGCAGACCCTCCCGGCCCTCGAGCCCATGCCCGTCAACCTCGCGACCGACGTGGGCGGCAAGGTGCTCACCGGCGCGCTCGCCACGGCCGCCGAGGTCGACCTCTACAAACTCACCGTCGTCGCGAACGACACCATCCAGGTCGCGATCGCCGGTGAGGGGGAGTACGACGTGGTCACCTCACGCAACGGCACGCTCGACCCCGAGGCCGCCGCCGCCCTCGGGTACGCGTACTCGTCCACCAAGGGCCGCGGCGGCAACGCCACGTTCTCGGTCAAGAACAACACGACGATCTACATCGCCGTGACTCCCTACCAAGGCGGGATTGGCAAGTACACGTTGTCGGTGCGCAAGGTGCCCGCGCTCCCGACGCCGCCCTGAGGCCGCGCGAATCCCCATGACGCCGCGGGCTGTTGCCAGCTCCGCGGCGTCTTGCTTTGTCTCGATCTTGGGTTGAGCGGCCCGGTGCGCCGCGCCCGCTCGAGCGAGGCGCGGCGGCGGCGACTCAGAGGTTGAAGCTCTTGCCGACCTTCACGGGGCTGCCGGAGAACGGCGGCACGTGCGCGCTGCGGTACTTGCCCGCGATGCAGCCGCCCACCGGCGTGCCCGGGAAGTCGCCGCCGTCGACCACCGCGGTGGTCACGGTGCCGGACGGGCCGAACGTGACGGTGACGTGCCCGGCGCCGACGGGGCCGTCCGGCTTCTTGCAGCCCGCGATGTTCACGGAGTTGAGCGAGCCGGAGGCCGCCGCGCGGTCGAACGTTCCGCCCTGCTCGGGCGCGGCCGTGGTGGTTGGCGCAGAGGTCGGCACGGCCTTGCGCATCTGCTCCTCGAGCGTGAGCGGCTTCGTGGGCGCGGGCGCTGGGGTCGGCGCGGGCGCCGCCGCGGACGGCGCGGGGTCCGGCGTGCCGGGCACCTTCGGGCCGGGCTTGGTGCCCGGGGGCGGCGCGGTGAGCTGGCCGGGCTCCTTCGCCGAGGTGGTCTCGGTGGGCGCGGGCGCTGGGCTCGCCGCGGTCGCGGAGGGCAGCGGATCGTTCTGCGCGAGCGCGCCCGAGAGCGTGGAGGTGGGCCCCGTGGGGGGCGTAGCCACCGGGTCGGGGCGGGTCATGACGATCGCGCCCACGATCGCGACGCCAAGGAACACGGCGCACCCGATGATCGTGAAGATGATCTTGTTGCTGCCCTTCTCCTCCTTGGCGGTCGCCTCCTCGGACTCCTTCGCGGCGGTGTCAGCGGCCGGCGCCGCGAGCAGATCGGGTGGCGCGAGGGCCGCGCCGAACGCGCCGCCCCCGCTCAGGTTCATGATGTCCTCGACGCGCGGCGGCACCGACCCGCGATCCGCCTTGGCCGCGGTCAGCGAGCGAATGTCGATGAGGCCGGAGCCGTCCCCCTTCGCGGTGGTCTTGCTCTCCTCGTCTTTCGATTTCTCCATGTCCTTCGTGAGGTTGCCGAGCGAGAAGAGCACGCTCGACGGGCTCCGCTCGCCCGTGAGCTTCATGTCCACGTCCACGCCCTCGGCGCCCTCGGGTTCGCTCCCCGCCTTGTCGACGCCCGCGAACAGATCGGCGGCCTTCTCGCTGCCCTCGCGGCGTGCCGCCACGACGCTCTCCCGCGCCTCGGCGGCGTCGTCCTTCTTCTTCGCGTCGGCGCCGGAGTTCTCGTCCTTCTTCGCGTCGGTCTTCGCGTCGTCCTTCTTCGCGTCGTCCTTCGCGTCGGTCTTCGCGTCG
>CAZHGG010000292.1:0-2846 GCA_964531755.1 uncultured Polyangiaceae bacterium | reverse complement strand
TCCTTCTTCGCGTCGTCGTTCTTCGCGTCGGTCTTCGCGTCGTCCTTCTTCGCGCCATCCGCCGCCGCCTTGCTCTCGCTGGTCGGCGCTGGGACGATCGACACCGGCTGCGCGTCTTTCGAAGGGTCGGCCGGTTCGGTCGTGGTCGTCCCGTCCGCGCCGTTGACGACGAGGGTCGAGCCGCACTTCTTGCAGCGGATGCGCAGGATGTTTCCCGCGACCTTGTCGTCTCCGACGGTGAACTTGGACTGGCAGGAATCGCAGGAGATCTTCATCGCGGGGGGGTCCTTGGGAGCCTTCGACAGGGACCGCAGGCTCCTTCTAGCCTCCTAGAGTACACGCACCGCGGGCGATCGTTGCCGTCCATTCGGATGTCGTGAAATGTGGTTGCGCTCGCGGGGCCGGCCCGCCGCGCCTCACCTCGGCCGGTAGAGTACGGGTCGCCGGAAGAGGCCGCCGAAGTGGTGCATATCGTAGAGCCGGAGCGCGATCGTGTTCACGCCGGGCTTGAGCACCGTGCTCACGTCGGCGTCCCACTCGAGCTTGAGGTCGGTGGTCCACCACCTTCCGGGGAGGAAGCGGTACCCCGCGAGCCCGCCGTTCACGTAGAGCCACCCCTCGTTGAACATGCCGGGGAAGAGCAGGTGCACCGGGCCCCTCGCCTCTTCCTCCGTCAGGGTGATCTCGGTGCGGTACCACATGTAGCCGGTGAAGCTCTGCCAGTCGGGGTGGAGCACGCCCTGCGCCTGCGTGTAGAGGTCGGTGCGGAGCAGCTCCCACTCGGTCGTCGGGTAGTCCTTCCGCGCCTCGGGGGTCTGCGCCGCCGCGTGCGCCGTCCAGTAGCGGAGGTCGATCGGCTCGTAGGCGTAGCCCCGCATCACGCCGGTGTCGTGAGGGTCGCGGTGGAAGGCCCACTCGACGGGGAGCTTCTTCACCAGGGCGCCGCGCGTGCCGTCCAGCTTGGCGAGCAGGGCGCGGTACTGGTCGACCTCGCCCGCCCACCAGGCGGCGGTGGTCTCGCCCATCTTCGTGTTCACGAACGTTGGGTTCATCTGCTGGAGCTCGCTTCGCGCGGCGAGCCCGCGCGCGCCCGCGGCGACGCCGGCCGCGTAGTCGGCGTCGGTCGCCACGCTCGCGGTCATGGCGGTGTACCCGTCGAGCACGTCGAAGCCGAGGCGCGTGAAGCGCAGGCGCTCGGCGTAGCGGGGGGCGTCGCGTCCGGTCTTCTCGGCCCCGCGCAGCGCCGCCTCGGCGGCGTCGAGGTGGCGCCGGAGCTTCGCCACGAGCGGGCGCGGGTAGATCGCGGGGAGCGCGAAGTGGTGGTGCTCGGTGACGAGGGTGCGCTCCCAGGCACCCACGATCTCGCCCCAGTACTGCGCCATCGCGGGCGCCGCGGGCCCGTAGAAGCGCGCGTAGAAGTCGGCGAGGAGCTCGTCCACGTCCGCGTCGGGGTTCCACAAGAGCTGCCCGCGCAGGTAGAGGTTGTTGAACGTGGTCGCGAGCGCGCTGCGGCTCTCCGTGTCGACGCCGAGCGTGCCCATCGAGGCGTACGTCTTCACGTCGTGGCGGAACGCTTGGATCGACGGGTTCGGCACGTCGCGCCAGACGATCATGCTCTGGTCGTAGTCGTAGATGGTCACGCGCCCATCCATCACCTTCACCCACCGCCGGAGCATGTCCCGGTACTCCTGCCGCGCGGGGGCGCGCGGGTCGTCCATCGAGTGCACGGGGTCGATGTCGATCGGCGCGAGGCTCAGAAACAGCGGCTTCGCCGCGACCACGGCCCGTTGCGGCGGTATCGTCGCGTTCAAGTAGGCGAGGAACCCGATGTGCGACGTGCTCGTGGGGTATCGCTTCAGGAGCTGCTCGCTGACTCGGTTGTAGAAGTCGAGGAAGTTGTCGGTCACCGAGTACGAGAGGGAGTATTTGTCGCGGACGTTCGCGCGGAGCTCGAGGTCGTGACGCTGGTCGAGCTCGTACGTGCCGTCGTCCATGCCGAGCGAGAAATCCTGGCCCTTCGCGAACAACGGCGCCACCTGCGCCGCGACATAGCTCGCTGGAAAGTCGCCCGCGATGGGCCCGTTGAGCGGCGTCTTCCCTGGGGGGATGACGTCCTTCACGTAGGTCGAGAGGGCGTGTCCCCCAGAGACGTGGCGGTCACCGAAGTAGTTGCGCCGCGAGAACTCGGCGGCCCCGTCGGTGCTGCCGCTCCACCCTATCCAGAAGCGGCGCACCTCGAAGGGCGACCCGTACGCGTAGTCGAGGGTGCCGACCTTCAGCGTCCGCTGCTCGGGGATCGACTCGCCGAACGCCGTGGGCATGAACCAGCGGCAGCCCCACTCGCGCAAGAGGTGGGCCACGGCGTAGCCGTGCGCCGCGTCGTTGTTCCCGGCGACGTACAGCCGCTGGCCCACGCGGCGCAGCGCGATGGCGTCAGCGCCGAGTCGCGGGCTCTTCTTCGCGGCCGCCGCGAGCCGCGCGCCCAGCGCGGGCAGCGCGCGCACCGCCTCCTGGCCCACGATCAGGAGCGGGCTCTTCCCGGCGAGCGCGGCCGCGGCCGAGGCCGCCGTGTCGGCCAGCTGCGGGCGCGCGCCGCTCATGCGCTCGATCATGACGACCAGATCGGCCGCCGCGAGCTTCTCGCTCGGGCCCGCCTGCGGCGAGACGACGACGATCGCCGAGGTGACCCCGTCGGCCACGACCACGAGGTCGTCTGAGCTTCGCGTGCCGACGGTGTCGGTGGGGCGCAGCGCGAACGCGGGAGTGGTCGTCGGCGGCCCCCCGCCGTCGCCCGCCGCGGCCTCCGAGGGCGCGGCGTCCGGGAGCCAGGCGCGCCCTGCCGCTTC